>JAPKEL010000084.1 GCA_028822065.1 Woeseiaceae bacterium
TGAGAAATCATCCGGGCCTTTTTTATAGGTGAAAAAGCCGGTTTTTTATGTTTTTGACTGGACATCATAGGTTCATTTCTGCAAGCTTAGATGGTGTTTACCTATCCTGAAATTGATCCTATTATTTTCTCCATTGGCGTTCTAAAAATTCGCTGGTATGGGTTGATGTATCTCTTTGGTTTTATCGCGGCAATGTTGCTGGCACGAAAAAGAAGTCAGCAACTAGGCTCACCCATTACAGCTTTACAAGTCGAAGATTTGATTTTTTATTCTATGCTTGGGGTAATATTAGGTGGTCGCTTGGGCTATGTATTTTTTTATGGATGGCAACAATTAATTGTAGATCCTTGGTATATCTTTAAGATTACTGAGGGCGGTATGTCATTTCATGGCGGTTTAGTTGGGGTGATGGTAGCGGTATGGTTGTATGGGAGGAAATTAGGTCATGATTTGTGGGTGATGACTGATTTTGTGGCACCATTAGGGCCGCTTGGTCTAGGGTTTGGTAGGATTGGCAATTTTATTAATGGTGAGCTCTGGGGTAAACCGACGGACGTTCCCTGGGCCTTTCAGGTTAATGGAGTAACGCTGCATCCCTCACAACTTTATGAAGCGCTCTTAGAAGGATTGGTTTTGTTTTGGATTTTATGGCTATTTACTCAAAGTAAGCGTCCTAAAATGGCAGCCTCTGGCTTATTTTTAGCTTGTTACGGTGCCTTTAGATTTTTTATAGAGTTCTATCGAGTACCGGATGCGCACTTGGATTATTTGGCACTAGGTTGGGTGACGATGGGTCAAGTATTGACGATACCTATGATATTACTTGGCACTATGTTGCTTATAAAAGCTTACAGACCCAGGTTTAATTAATATGGTAATTAAATGAAACAGTATCTTAATCTTTTGGAACATGTTCTGGAATCCGGAGCTAAGAAAGGAGATCGAACCGGCACTGGAACGTTGAGTGTTTTCGGGCATCAGATGCGCTTTAATTTAGAGGAAGGTTTTCCTTTAGTGACCACAAAAGCATTACATCTCCCATCAATCATTCATGAGTTGCTGTGGTTTCTAAGTGGCGATACCAATATAAGTTATCTTAAAGAAAATAAGGTGTCTATTTGGAATGAATGGGCCGATGAAGAAGGTAATCTCGGTCCGGTATATGGATCGCAATGGCGCAGTTGGCCTGATAACAATGATGAACCTATTGATCAAATTAAAAATTTGATTGAGGCTATTAAAGCTAACCCGGATTCAAGAAGGCATATTGTGTCCGCCTGGAATGTGTCAGATCTTAATAAGATGGCGCTGCCACCGTGTCATTGCCTGTTTCAGTTTTATGTCGCCGATGGGCAGATTTCCTGTCAGTTATATCAACGCAGCGCCGATATTTTTTTGGGAGTGCCATTTAATATTGCTTCCTATGCCCTCTTATTAGAATTGGTGGCCGCACAAACCAATCTCAAAGCAAAGGATTTTATTTGGACGGGTGGCGATTGTCATCTTTACCTTAATCATCAGGAGCAAGCAAAATTGCAACTCTCGCGACAGCCGCTTTCATTACCAAAATTAAATATTAAAGAAAATAGAAACTGTATCTTTGATTATACTTACGATGATTTTGAAATCATTGATTATGAGAGTTATGGAAAAATTTCTGCCCCAATTTCTGTGTGAATAGTTTTATGAATTTATCCATTATTGTGGCTAAGTCAAAGAATAATGTCATAGGAGTTAATGGCGAAATGCCTTGGCATATCTCTGAAGATTTGAAAAATTTCAAAGCCATCACTATGGGCAAGCCGATAATAATGGGGAGGGCAACGTATGAATCTATTGGCAGGCCACTTCTTGGCAGGCGCAATATCATTATTACCCGTCAATCGGATTATCGTATCGATGGGGCTGAGGTATTTTTGTCACCAGATAGCGCTTTGGAGACTATTGAAAGTCATCAGGAGGTGATGATTATTGGTGGCGGTGAAATTTATGCCGCGCTTCTTCCAAAGGTTAATCGCTTGTATATTACCCATATTGAAAAAAATATGGATGGAGATACCTTTTTCCCGGATATTGACTATGTATTCTGGAACACAATCAGTACTGAAACTTTTCCAGTTAATCGAGACCGGACCATTGCGTTTAGATTTGAGGTACTAGAGCGGTGTTAAGGAAGACATAACCAGTTTTTCAGCATCATCGAGATTGATTTGATCGATTGAATCAACATTCCTAGTTAACTCTTCAAGTAATTGTTTTTGTATCTCTCCTCGTGCCTGAGAGACAGAATAAGGGATCTGATCATGAAACATAACCATGGAATAGCGTGGAATGAATCTCCGCGGCATACGACTTTCTAGCTCAAATGAGAGTTCTTTCCTAAGTGCGAATTTAGGATCAAGTACGCCATCGCGCATTTCAATATAATTGTCTAGTGCCATTTCTTGGATGGCTTGTGCATTTTTATATTGCTTTTGTTCAAAGTTTTGGAATATCTCAAGCCAATCATGCTCGTGTTTCTCAATAATTCTATCTAGCTCTACACAGTCATCAAAGGCAAAATTCATTCCTTGAGCATGAAACGGGACTAAGGCATGTGCTGCATCCCCCATTAATAGTAATTTATTTCTATCATGCCAGTGCTGGCATCTAACGGTACCCAAAATACCTGTTGGGTTTGTTTTAAATTCATGATTGAGATTAGGCAATAAAGGTACAGCGGAAGCAAAATAGTGATTGAAAAATGCATTTACTTTTTTGTTTGAAGTTAACTCAGAAAAACTATTCACACCCTCTGTGGGCATAAATAGAGTAAGTGTGAAATCTCCATCAGGGTTTGGTAATGCTATCAACATAAATTGACCTCTCGGCCAAATATGAAGGGCATTCTCTTCTAATTGAAAGCTACCATCAGGATTTGCGGGAATGGTGAGCTCTTTATAGCTGTGCGGTAATATTGATTCTTTTGGCTTAATAGGTTGTATTCCATCGAAAGCTTTACGAATTGTAGAGCCAGCACCGTCTGCTGCGATTATCGCCTGTGCATCTAAGGTGTATTCCTCTGCAGGCGATTGCATTATAATTTTATCTTCATTTGTATTATAGGAAAGCACGGAGTTTTCAAACTTAATCTCCACTTG
>JAPKEL010000010.1 GCA_028822065.1 Woeseiaceae bacterium
AAGTGTCAAAAAACAGTCGTAGTGAAATTTTAATACCGATTTTGATGAAGTTACGTCAGCAGGCAAGAGAAGATGAACCAATCCAGATTGTATCTATTAGTGGTGGAGTAAAAAGTCCTGGATCTTACCCACTTACAAAAAATGCAACCTTTTTTAGTCTAATAAAATTGGCTGGAGGATATACAGATGATGCATACGTAGATAATGTAGAGCTGCGAAGGATTGACCTTACCGCAGATGGGTCTGCCGTAGTAGAGCTTTCAGATATTCGTTTAGGAGAAGCACTAAGTTCTAGTTTTTTAATGAGTCGAGATCATCTTAGGGTCAGAAGAATAAGAGACTGGAATATAAAAGACATGGTAGAGATTACAGGTGAAATATATTTTCCAGGTGAATATTTAATTAGCCCCGGTGAAACACTATCTTCTGTAATAGAAAGAGCTGGTGGCTTTACAGAAAACAGTTTTATTGAAGCTGGTTTATTTACTCGAGAGAATATTAAGCTAAAGGAAAGAGAGCAGTTGCTTCTTTTGGGCGATACTATTCGCCGTGACCAGGCTGCTCGTTCAATGACTATGGAGAGTATAGGTACAGTAGAAATAGAGGCTGGTATTACAGCATTATTGGCAACTGAAGCTGTTGGGCGACTTATCATTGATTTACCTCGATTGCTAAGCGGGGATGTTACTGCAGACCTTATTTTAAAAAATGGAGATGTTCTTGATATACCAATGGTCAGCAATGCTGTGACAGTAGTTGGGGAAGTGCGACGAACTGGTAGTTTTATCCGCCAAGAATCATATACGTTAGATGATTATATAGAGTTGAGCGCAGGAATAACTGAAAGAGGAAACAAGAAGGGAATCTATGTAATAAGGGCTAACGGATCTGTTGATAGGCTCAGAAATAATAAGAGCAGGTTATTACGGTTCTCTGATACAAATGACAATATCTTAGCAGGGGATACGATTGTTGTTCCTATAAAGTCATCCTATCAAACTCCTTTAACTTTATACCGCACCGTTTCAACAGTTATTTTTCAAAGTCTTGCGTCATTAGCCGCATTTAGCACGTTAATAAATTAATAATCAATGCTCAAAAGATTATCTAAAGAGAGCGTTACCAATAATATTGTTCCCGTAATTGGATTAACGGTTATCGTTACAGGATTGCAGGGGCTAATCTCTGTATTTTTTTTAATGTTTATCTCAAGATTGAATATTGGAAGAGACTCAGAATTTAAACATGGTGTTGCTTCAGGTAGCTCTAGGCTAGGCGGCATAGCAATTATTTTTTCGTTATTAAGTGGAATTATAATTAATCTTTATTTAGATAATTCGCTTTTATTATCTAATTTAAGCAAATATATCGATAATATTTTACTTTTCTCACTATTAATTGGATTAATTGGATTGCTCGAAGATTTAAATCAAAACTTAACTTCATTTTTTAGATTATTGTTAATATTGATCTTTGTCGGCGTAGCTTTGGCGTTAATGCCTCAATTAATTCCTTTTGATTTACCTATTTTTGCAGGTATTAATGAGAAAAATAATTTTATATTTATTTATTTATTTACAGTAGTAATGATTGCCGGTTTTATTAATGCGGGTAATATTGCTGATGGTGCAAACGGTTTATTTCCATCGATATGTTTAGCGTTTTTTATTGTATGTTTTCTTATTGATCCATCGATATTTTATGTATCTTTAATAGTGAGTTTATTGACATTCACTATTTATAATGCTTCCACTGGAAGGATTTTTTTAGGTGATTTCGGCGCATATTTCTTATCAGCAATAGTAGCTTTTTCGAGCCTAAATATTTTTATGAATTATGATGTTTCAGTTTTTCTATTTGCGTCTATATTGGTTTATCCTTGTTTTGAGCTTATTAGATCTTTGTTGGTTAGATTTTTTAACAATAAAGCTATAATGAGTCCAGATAACAATCATTTGCATAATCTAGTGAATCACTGTCTTCTGTCTTGGGGCTTTTCTATGCATAAAGCAAATTCAATGACTGGATTGGGATTAGCTTTAATTAGCTCTGGCCCTCCTCTGTGTATGATTTACTTAAAAGTGCAGCCAACAGATAATCTGTGGTTCTACTTATTATTTTTTCAGTTATTATATTTGAGTATCATATATATGTTTTTGGGTAAATTATTTCAAAGAAAACGGGATTCACTGTTATAATCTAATAAAATTTAATCTATAAAGCGAAAGTGGCGGAATTGGTAGACGCGCAGGATTTAGGTTTCTGTGGGGTAACCCGTGAGAGTTCGATTCTCTCCTTTCGCACCATCTAACATGTAATTAAATCTAATGGAAATAGTATGACTAATGTTAAGTCGATTACTGAACTTAAAAAAGAAATGATTATCGAGATATCATCTGAACTTATTGAAGAAGGAATCAATAAAAGGTTAATTGTTATTGGGCGAAAAGCAAAGATAAAGGGTTTTAGGCCTGGAAAAATACCTTCCAGCGTTGTTAGGCAGCATTATGGTGCTGAAGCAAGGCAGGAAGCTCTTTCAGAGCTTATTCAAAAATCTTATGCTGAAGCTATTAGTGAGAAGAAATTTCGCCCTGTAGGTTCACCACTGATAGAGCCTCAAGATAACAAAAAAAACAGTAATTTCTTTTATAAAGCAACATTTGAGACCTTTCCAGAAATAAAATTAAAAGGTCTTGATAAAATAAAGCTTGAAAAGCCAGAAGTAGATATTAGTGATAAAGATTTAAATGGAATGATGGAGAAGCTTAGGAAGCAAAAAAGGACATGGTCTCCTATTAATAAAAAAAGTAGTGAGGGTGATCAAGTTACAATAGATTTTAAAGGGTTACTCAATGGTGATCTGATTCAAGGTGGTGAAGGAACAAATGTACCGGTAATTTTAGGTGAAGGTCAAATGCTACCAGATTTTGAAAAAGCCTTGTACGGCCTAAAATCGGGTGATAAAAAGTTATTTAAAGTAAAGTTCCCAAAAGATTATCATTCTGAAGAGCTGTCAGGAAAGAAAGTCGATTTTGAAGCGAATGTTAAAAATGTTGAAGAGGCTGTATTACCTTCGCTTGATGATAAATTAGCAGAAGAATTTGGTGTTAAGGAAGGCGGTATAGATAAGTTAAAATCTGATGTTAAGGAAAATATGCATCGGGAAGTTGATCAAAGGGTTGTGCAAGATATAAAAGAGCAGGTAATGAATAATCTACTTGAATCAAATAAAATTGAAATACCTGAAGTGATGCATAACAATGAAATTAGTAATATGCAAAAAGAATCAATGCGCCAAATGGGTATTAAGGATGGTGAGGAGTTGCCACCTGCTGAAAATTATACTGAGGTGGCAGCAAGAAGAGTTAGACTAGGGTTGCTATTGAGTCAGTTTATTGAAGATAATTCACTGAGTGTAGATTCCAAAAAGGTGCGAGAGAGGATTGAAGAAATGTGCGCTGGCTATGAAAATCCATCAGCAATGATTGAACAATATATGGGCAATCCTCAGTTCATTTCGCAAATAGAGCCAATTGTCATAGAAGAGCAAGCTATCTCTTTGATAGCTGAAAAGGCTAAAGAAAAAATAAAAAAAATTAGTTTTACTAAATATATGGATAAATAATCAAGGCTTGTTAGGCTTGAGAAAGCATAAAGTTATAGGTTGTTAATATGAAAACAAAAGCATTAAATCTCATACCGATGGTCGTTGAACAGAATTCGAGAGGAGAGCGAGCATACGATATCTATTCACGCTTACTTAAAGAGCGGGTCGTATTTATTGTTGGGCCTGTTGAAGATTACATGGCCAATGTGGTGGTTGCTCAGTTACTTTATCTAGAGTCTGAGAATCCTGAAAAAGATATTCATATATATATCAATTCCCCTGGAGGGTCTGTCACTGCTGGCTTAGCGATATATGATACTATGCAATTTATTAGTTGCGACGTAAGTACTATATGTATTGGTCAGGCAGCCAGCATGGGCGCTTTATTATTAGGCGGCGGAACCAAAGATAAGCGTTTTGCTTTACCGCATTCCCGAATCATGGTTCACCAACCTAGTGCTGGGTATCAAGGTCAAGCTACCGATATTGATATTCACGCAAAAGAAGTTTTGGAGTTAAAGCATCGGTTGAATAAAATTATGGCTTTACATACTGGACAAAAAATAAACAAAATTGAAAAAGACTTAGAGAGGGATAATTTTATGAGCTCTAGTAATGCAGTTGAATACGGTTTAATCGATTCTGTTTTAACTAAAAGAAAAAAATAGAAAATCATCTAACCAAGATATTTTGTATGGAATTTCCAGTAAATAAGTTATATATTGTCTTAAATAAAATGATTAAGTTAATGAATTTATTAGTATTGAGGTGGTTTAATGAGTGATGATATCACTAAAGACAAAGAAGATAATAAGTTACTGTATTGTTCTTTTTGTGGCAAGAGTCAGCATGAAGTCCGGAAATTAATCGCTGGACCTTCTGTTTTTATATGTGATGAATGTGTTGATTTATGTAATGACATTATCAAAGAAGAGCTTGATGAGATTAGTGATATCGGTGAATTTCAATTACCAGTGCCAATGGAAATCAAAGAGACTCTTGATGAATATGTTATCGGTCAAAATGAAGCAAAGAAAGTGCTATCAGTTGCTGTCTATAACCATTACAAGCGTTTAAGTGAGAATTCAAATGAAAAACGAGATGTTGATCAAGTTGAACTAGCTAAAAGTAATATTCTTCTAATTGGACCCACGGGTTGCGGTAAAACACTCTTAGCTGAAACACTTGCACGATTATTGAATGTACCTTTTACCATAGCTGATGCCACTACACTTACTGAAGCAGGGTATGTTGGTGAGGATGTCGAAAATATTATCCAAAAACTATTGCAAAAATGTGATTACGATGTGGAGCGCGCTCAGACTGGTATTGTTTATATTGACGAAATCGATAAAGTTTCAAGAAAGTCTGATAACCCTTCCATCACCAGAGATGTATCCGGAGAAGGTGTCCAACAAGCCCTGCTTAAATTGATTGAGGGAACCATTGCATCCGTTCCACCACAAGGTGGAAGAAAGCACCCACAACAAGAATTTCTACAAGTGGATACCAGTAATATCTTATTCATATGCGGCGGTGCATTTGCAGGGCTAGAGAAAATTATACAAAAGCGTTCCACCAAAACGGGAATTGGTTTTGTTGCTGAAGTCAATGTAGATAGTGAAAAGAAAAATATCGGCGAGTTACTCGATAAAGCTGAACCAGAAGATCTTATACGTTTTGGCTTAATTCCTGAATTTGTGGGTCGTTTGCCCGTCGTAGCTACTTTGCATGAGCTCGATAAAGATGCGTTGGTGAGGATATTATTAGAGCCAAAAAATGCCCTAACCAAGCAATATAAGAAGTTATTTGATATGGAGGGTATAGAATTAGATTTTCGTGATGATGCAATTAGAGAAATAGCAATAAGAGCAATAGAGCGAAAAACAGGTGCAAGAGGCCTGAGGACAATCTTAGAAAAAGTTCTACTGAATACCATGTTTGACTTACCATCAAGCAAGACTGTCAAAAAAGTAGTTCTAGATGCGACTGTTATTTCTGGTGAAAACGAGCCGTATCTAATTCATGATAATGAGATAAATGAAAAGATTGCCTCAAAAATAAAAAAAACTGCTATTAATTAGCTCTAAACAAAAGCTTTAATAGAGATTGGTTGAAATTATTTCATGCATCAGATTTTCAGGTCCTTGATATTTGTATTTTAGGACATACTTAATAATCTAACTATAAGAAATGATCAAAGTAAAACTTATATAAGGATGTATTAAATTGCCTAAAACTTCGTTAAATACGGCACAGAGTCAAAATTCTCTCTCAGTTCTTCCATTGCGCGATGTAGTTGTATTTCCTAATATGGTGATTCCGCTTTTTGTTGGGCGAGAAAATTCAATCGTTGCACTTGATATTGCAATGAATTCAGGTAAGGAGATTCTGTTAGTTTCCCAAAAAACAGCAGATATAGACGAACCGTCTGTTGATGATCTTTATGAGATAGGTACGCTATCAAAGATATTACAATTATTAAAACTTCCAGATGGTACGGTGAAGGTCCTTGTTGAAGGGTCAAAAAGAATTAAGGTTCTAAATTTGAAATTTGAAGAGTGCTTCAAAGCTGATTATGAAATTCTCACGGACGATGAATATGATAATCGAGAGATTGACGTCTTATCCAGAGCATTGGTATCTCAATTTGAACAGTACTTGAAGCTTAATAAAAAAATACCACCAGAGGTACTGACTTCAATTTCAGGTATAGACGATGCCTGCAAACTCAGTGACACAATTACCGCACATATCCCTCTAAAACTTAAAGAAAAACAGAAAATTCTTGAAATTCATAATGTTAAGCAAAGATTAGAGCATCTTTTGGAGGTAATTCAAGGTGAAATTGATGTTTTGCAAGTAGAGAAACAAGTAAGAATTCGTGTTAAATCCCAAATGGAAAAAAGCCAGCGTGAATATTATCTAAATGAGCAAATGAAAGCGATTCAAAGTGAGCTTGGAGATATTGAAAACACCTCCAATGATCTAGGTGATTTAGAGTCTAAAATTAATGATTCAGGGATGACTGAAGAAGCTTCTGATAAGGCTCTAGCAGAGTTAAATAAATTAAAATTAATGTCACCAATGTCTGCTGAAGCAACAGTCGTAAGAAATTATCTCGATTGCTTAGTGAAAGTTCCATGGAAGAAAAAAAGTAAAATATTTCGAGATATTGGGAAAGCTGAAAATATTCTTCATGAAGATCATTATGGCTTAGATAAAGTAAAAGAAAGAATCCTTGAATATCTTGCGGTGCAGCAACGCGTAAAAAAACTAAAAGGCCCAATATTATGCTTAGTGGGTCCTCCTGGTGTAGGTAAAACCTCCCTTGGAAAAAGTATTGCAAGAGCAACCAATCGTAATTTTATTAGAATGTCTTTAGGCGGTGTGCGTGATGAGGCTGAAATAAGAGGACATCGCAGAACTTATATTGGCTCTATGCCTGGAAAGATTATTCAAAATTTATCTAAAGTTAAGACAAAAAATCCCCTTTTTCTCTTGGATGAAATTGATAAAATGGCAATGGATTTTCGCGGTGACCCATCTTCTGCTTTGCTTGAGGTGCTTGATCCTGAGCAGAATCATACTTTTGCTGACCACTATCTCGAGGTTGACTATGACCTATCAGACGTAATGTTTGTGTGTACAGCGAATAGTTTGGATATACCGGCTCCACTAATGGACCGTATGGAGATTATAAGAATTCCTGGGTACACGGAAGATGAAAAACTTAATATAGCTCGAAAATATTTACTACCCAAGCAGTATCGCGAAAATGGTCTAAAGGCTGGCGAGTTAACAATAAAGATGCCTGCAATTACTAGTATCATTCAGAAGTATACAAGAGAAGCTGGCGTTCGAGGCTTGGAGCGGGCTATATCAAAAGTATGTAGAAAAGCCGTAAAGTACCTTCTATCGGCACCAATTAATAAGCCCATTAAAATAACATCAAGAAATTTAAAAAAATACTTAGGTGTACCACAATATAATTATAAAATTGCAGAAAATAAAAATCAGGTAGGCCAAGTTAATGGTTTGGCTTGGACTCAGGTTGGCGGGGAAATCCTAACAATTGAAACAACTGTTGTTCCCGGTAAAGGAAAGTTAATTCATACTGGGAAGCTTGGCTCTGTAATGACCGAGTCGATTCAAGCGGCAATGACAGTGGTTCGGAGTCGGTCAGTTATACTCAATTTAAAAGAAGATTTCCATAAATTATACGATGTGCACGTGCATGTACCTGAAGGAGCGACTCCAAAAGATGGCCCAAGCGCGGGAGTTGGTATGTGTACAGCATTAGTTTCTGCCCTCACTAATATCCCGGTGAGATGTGATATTGCGATGACTGGGGAGATTACATTAAGGGGTGAGATACTGGCTATAGGTGGGTTAAAGGAAAAGCTTTTAGCTGCTCATAGAGGCGGTATAAAAACTGTACTAATACCTCATGAAAATGAGAAGGATTTAATAGAAATACCGAATAACATCAAAGGTAAATTGAAGATACTTCCAGTAAAATGGATAGATGAAGTATTAGAAAAAGCACTTGTACATTCGCCTGTATCCTTGGCCCAAAACACAACACAAGAAACTGCAAAATCATCACTTGAAAATACACAAAATACCGAAGATTTGATTAGGCCGCATTAGTAGCTGAAAACCCTAATTATAAAGCATTTGTTGACGATAAGAGGGTCACTTGGTATAAATGATATACAGTTAGATGGTTTTAAAAAATACGCTTAGTTTTGAAATGAAAATAACCGATTTTTTTAGCTTCTCTTAACTAAAATACGCAGAGTTTTCTGTAATTATAATTACTAAAATATAAAGGAAAGCAATATGAATAAGGGAGATTTGATAGATTCAGTCGCTAGTGCAGCAAATATGTCAAAAGCAGATGCTGGTAGAGCCGTAGATGCCATTTTAGGAAGTGTTTCATCAACACTAAGAAGTGGCGGTTCAGTTTCTTTAGTGGGATTTGGTACATTCTCTGTTAGTGCTAGAGCTGCTCGACAAGGTCGAAATCCTCAAACTGGAGAACCTATTCAAATAGCGGCATGCAATGTCGCAAAATTCAAGGCTGGTAAAGGTCTTAAGGATGCCGTAAACTCCGGCTAAATCTAAGTTAGAGATTATAGGGAATTAAATTAAATTCTCGATAATAGGCGGTTTAGTTGAAAATGCTGCTCAATGTAGTTTTTTAGCTTGATCCGACTGGGTGCTTAGCTCAGCTGGTAGAGCATCGCCCTTACAAGGCGAGGGTCGGGGGTTCGATCCCCTCAGCACCCACCAAGTAAAATGAAGGAGTGGTAGTTCAGCTGGTTAGAATATCGGCCTGTCACGCCGGGGGTCGCGGGTTCGAATCCCGTCCACTCCGCCATTTATTCTGAGGCCCTGATAATTCAGGGCTTTCAGGTTTTTGGAAGACCTAAATTTATATAATATGTTTCTGGTTGTGCGAAAATTTACTTGTTTTGTTGCAAGAATTTAAACTAACAGTTATTAGCAGAAAATAAGCTAGTAGTGTCTTTTGCTATAGTCTTTGTCTATAATAATTGTCTATCATCATAGATCATTATTGATGGGTGGTTAGGTATATATAAAATGTTTAAAGTAATGTATCCATAACTGTAAGTGTTTTTAAGTGATTCAGGAAAATTTATAGGTAAGGAGTTTCGGTAGGTTAATTCTGCTTACTCCTTCATTTTGAAACAAGGGTCCTAGCGGACCCTTTATTTAAAAGAAAATTCATTATGTTACAAAATATAAGAGAGCGTTTTACCGGTAAGTTTGCGTTAGTCGTTTTGGCTTTAATCTGTTTGCCTTTTTTGTTTTTTGGGGTTCCAAGTGATTTTATTGCAACAGATTATGTAGCAAAAGTTAATGGTAATAAGGTGTCACAGGCATTTTTTGAAAACTCCTATCGCAATGAGTTGCTTCGTTATGACGCAGAAGGAGTTGAAGTCCCTGAGGAAGCAAGATCATTTGTTAGAGGAAATGTCCTTAATACTATTATTAATAATCTTTTAATTGATATCTATATTGATGAGAATGATGTGCAGGTGAGTGATGAATTTGTGACTAAGATTATTACAGAAAACACACCAGACTTTCTTGTTGATGGTAAATTTTCAAAAGAAGTTTATTATTCTTGGCTTAACGAGCGTGTTCTTGAGCCAGCTCAATTTGAAGAAAGTCAAAGACTAAGTATGAGAAAAAAGCAATTACAAAGAGGGGTAATAGGGACTTCTTTTGTAACTCCATCTGAATATAGGCGGTATTTGAATTTAGTTGGCGAGCAAAGAGAAGTAACGATTGCTGAAATTGATTTATCTATTTTAGCTGAACCTATTGAGTTGAAAGATGAGGATATTGAGACATACTATTCCACGCGTCTTAATGAATTTATGCAACCTGAGTCTATAAATTTTGATTACATAGAAATAAACAAAGACATGATGAATGATATGAGCACCATTAATGAAGAGGAAATAAGACAGTATTTTGAGGATTCGAAACAACGTTTTGCTCAAGAAGAGAGACGTCAAGCAAGCCATATTCTTATTTTGTTCGGTGATGATGAGACAGTATCAGAAAAAAAAGCTCAAGAAGCTCTTGAAAGATCTAAACAAGGTGAGAGCTTTTCTGAATTAGCACTCGAATATTCTGATGACGGCGGTACAAAAGAGCGAGGCGGTGACCTTGGGATGCTAACCAAATCTCAATTACCTGGAGCATTGGGTGATGCTGTTTTTGCTATGGATGTGAATGAAATTAGTAATTTAGTCAGAACAGATTTTGGTTTTCATATTACCCAGTTAAATAAAAAAGAATCAGACGGGCAAGTACCATTTGAATCAGTTAGAGGTGAATTGGAGGCGGAATTAAAAGCTCAAGAATCTAGTGTCAATTTTACTAAAATTGAAAGAGAGCTATCTGATGCATTATTTGATGCTAAGGATATCTCAGTTCTAGCTCAGGATTTAAATTTTGACTTAAATAAACTAGAAGGCTTTAATGATAATGGTGGTGGAGTTTTTGGTGCCAATCAAATTGTTATTGACGCATTATTTGATGCCCAAAGGAATAATGATCTCCAGTTATCCGATATTATTGAGATTGATGCGAATCGTTCGATTGTCTTTCAGGTTACCGAGTTTAAAGATGCAACCGTTAAACCTATAGAGGAAGTACGCGATCAAATAATCAGTGAGATGAAATTTGTCTCCGCCGAGGTACTTGCAAATAATATAGCGATTAAGATAGAAGAGCTTATGGAGAGTGATGGAGATATAGCATCCACTTTGGCTGAGCTTGATTCTGTCTCATTGCGTGAGGTAATTATTAATCGTGTTACTGAGGATGTTGATTTTGTTATTCAAGCTAATGTGTTTGGCATGAAGAAACCGCTTCCGGGAAGTTCAAAAGTTAGTACAGTTGTGATGCAAAACTCCAATTATGCTGTCTTTAAGCTTAAAAACCATGCATATGGTGTCCCTGAGATGATACCTCAAGAAGAACGTGATGCGGCTAAAGAAAGGTTGAATCAGCAATCTGGAGTTTTTGATTACACGGCATTTGTCTCTGAACTGCAATTGAACGCAGAGATTGAAAAAGATGAAGAGCTTTTAAACTCGGCCAGTATGTTCGATTAATATTGTAAATGATGGAGTTATGATGCAAAAAATTGAATTACACTGGCAGATATTAATTGCAATCATTTTGGCTGCAATTTCTGGGTGGATAGTCAACGGCTTAATTGCCTCTGGTAATAATGACCCATCAATTTTAGGAATAAGTATTCTCGGCTTCTTTAAGTATATCGGTACATTATTTTTGAATGCGTTAAAGATGATTATTGTCCCTTTAATTTTTTCATCCATCACCGTTGGCGTTGCTGGTATTGGTACTGGAGGGAATCTTGGTCGATTAGGTGGTAAGACATTACTGTTTTATATATCAACAACTCTTGCGGCAATATTAGTGGGCCTAGTATTAATTAATATTATAAACCCAGGTTATATGGATGGTAAGCCTGTCGGAGATATGTTGGCACTAGATTCATCTGGAGTCGAAATAGCAAATGTAGCGCAAGGTCGTGGGCCCGGCGATATAGCTAAAGTATTTCAATCAATGGTTCCGCCTAATATATTTAAAGCTGCTGCAGAAGGGCAGATTTTGGGCATCATATTTTTTGCTTTTTTGTTTGGATATTTTATGACTAAATTACCAAGCGAAAAGTCAGCGCCATTATTTTCATTCTGGGAAAGTGTTTTTGCCATTATAATGAAAATGACAGAATGGATTATGAAGTTCGCACCTATTGGTGTCTATGGCTTAGTGGCGACAGTGGTCGCCGAAGCAGGATTTCATGCGGTTGGCCCTTTGGCGGTTTTTGCATTCACAGTAATTTTGGCTTTACTTGTGCATGTGTTAATTATTTTACCTTGTTTATTGAAATTTGTAGGCGGGCTCTCTCCTTATGGTTTTTTCTCAGCTATGGCGCCAGCCATGTTAACTGCTTTTTCAACCGCCTCGTCATCAGCAACTCTTCCAATCACTATGGAATGTGTCGAGGAAAATGTAGGCGTCTCAAATAAAATTTCTAGCTTTGTTTTGCCGTTAGGTGCCACTGTCAATATGAATGGCACTGCTTTGTATGAATGTGCTGCAGCTATGTTTTTGGCTCAAGCTTATGGATTAGATTTAACATTTGGAGTGCAATTCTCGATTGTATTTATTGCGCTACTTACATCGGTGGGCGTCGCCGGTGTTCCTTCTGCATCCTTGGTTGCTATTGCTATAATATTAGGAGCTGTTGGTCTTCCAATGGAGGCCATAGGTGTGTTACTAGTATTTGATCGTGTACTTGATATGGCTCGAACTAGTGTGAATATTTTTGGTGACGCCTGTTGCGCTGCAATTGTCGCAAGACTTGAAGGTGAAGAAACAAAGCTAGCTGCAAATTAGATTACTTTTTTTCTTCTAAATGCATACCGATTGTATTAAAGCCGCCATCTACATACATTATCTCACCGGTAACTCCTAAAGCTAAATCTGAGCACAAAAATGCTGCTGCGTTGCCAACGTCTTCCGGGGTTACGTTACGCCTAATTGGAGCGACTCGTTCTATATGGCTGAGCATTTTTCTAAAATCTGAAATACCAGCCGCAGCAAGAGTTTTTATTGCACCAGCCGATATTCCATTCACTCGGATTCCTCTCGGTCCAAGATCTGCCGCTAAGAACCTTACATTAGCCTCCAGACTGGCTTTTGCGAGACCCATTACATTATAATTAGGGATGGCTCGAATAGCACCGAGATAAGAGAGAGTGAGGATGGAGCTTTGATTATTTTCCATTAGTGATAAGGTTGATTTTGCCAGTGCTGCGAGACTATAACTCGATATATCATGCGCGATCTGGAACCCTTCTCTTGTTACGCTTTCCACATAAGTTCCCACAAGTTGATCTCTGGGAGCAAAGCCCACTGAATGGACTAATATATTAAGTGAATCCCAATGTTTTCTGATCGTTGGTTCTATAGCTTCGATTTCATCATCATGTGCCACATCTAGCGCGAAAGTAATGTTTGAGTTAAGTTCATCTGCCATTGCTTCAACACGAGGCTTTAGCTTTTCATTTTGATAGGTGAAAGCTAACTCTGCTCCTTCTCTGGCAAATGCTTGAGCAATTCCCCAGGCTATAGATCGCTTACTTGCTAAGCCTACGATCAGTGCCTTTTTACCGGTCATGAAACCCATACTTGAATCCCTTGTTTGTGGATTTAATTTATTTATTAATAGTAGTGATGATTATCAATAAAGGCAATTAACTGGATTGCTTTGTGACATCAACGTATAAAGTTAATTTTTGATTTGGCCTTAAAATTTTCTCTTGGTCTAAATTGTTCCATCTAGCTAAATCTACGATAGTAACTCTAAATTTTTTAGCTATTAGATACAATGAATCACCATTTTTTACGGCATAATTCAGTTTACGTTTAATCGGTTTGTCACTAATTACTGGTTCGTTGGTCCAGATTACTAATTTATCACCTATTGATAACATGTCTTTTGGGGACAAATTATTCCATGTTGCAAGAGAGTTGATTTTCACATTGTACTTTCTGGCAATGAGCCAAAAACTTTCTCCTCTTTTTATGATGTGCTCTGTTCGTTGACCGGATCTCTTTTTATTTTGCTTACTAATAAGTCTCTGATCTGACGTACCTGTATAAGTATTTAATTTTTTGTAAGCCATTGGGATCATCAAAAAAGAATTCGATTGAATTAAATTTGAATTAAGATCATTGGATATTTTGATTTGATTGGGGGTGGTATTATATTGCTGTGCAATTTCAGACAATGTTTCACCATACTTTACTAGATGACGTCTCCATCGTAACCGTTGATCTTTTGGAAGCAAGCTTAATGTTTGACTAAAGATTTGTACTTTATTCCTTGGGATAAGCAATCTATGAGGGCCATTCGGACTCGTAGCCCAACGATTATTACCTGCATTAAGTATATATAAGTGCTGTAATTCTATTTCAGCCAATTCTGCAGCCAGCGCTAAATCAATTTGTTCATCAATCTCAACAATTGAAAAATATATTTCGTTCTCAATGACCGGCAATTCGATATTATATTTTTTCGGATATTTCATGATCTCAATGAGCGCAAGTAATCTTGGTACATAAGCACTAGTCTGTCTTGATAGACTGAGGTTCCAAAAATCCACAGGGAGTGATTTATTTTTATTTTTCTGTATAGCTCTTGAAATACTTCCTTCTCCTGAGTTATAGGATGCAATTGCTAACAACCAATCTTTATCCATAAACTCATATAAATAAGCAAGATATTCTAGTGCTGCATTTGTAGATTCAACAACGTCTCTTCTGCCGTCATACCACCAGTTTTGTTCTATACCGAATCTTGATGCTGTTATTGGTATCATCTGCCATAAACCAGCTGCTTGACCTATTGAATAAGCAAATGGATCATAAGAGCTCTCAATTATTGGCAAAAGAGCAAGCTCTAAAGGCATGTTTCTTTTTTTAAGTTCTGCAACAATATACGCCAGAAATGGATTAGATTTAGTTAATACTTGAGACATATAGTTGTTATTTTTTTTTATAAAACTAATTTCGGCCTCTATTCTTTTATTTAATTTGTACTCAAGATCGAAGCTCATTCTTAATTTTTTTATCAAGTTTCTTGTGGGTTTTTTATATAAATGGTGATTGTAGTTTGTAATATGAAAAGGATATTTTTCTATTCCTTTTGAAAGCGAAGGCGAAACAATATTTTGATGTTGTTTTAACAGATCAAGTTGATCCATTAAATTATTTTTCGCGCTTAAATTTGTATATAAAAATAACAAATAAATTAAGCAATAAATATGATTAGACTTAATTCTCATGGTTCACTTTTGATTATTGGAATAAATCATAGAAGTAGCAATTTTCTTTAAATTAATTACAATCATTTGATGGTTTAGATCGGTTTGGATTTGATATTATTAGTATAAGATGAATTTAGTATGAAGATAGGATTATAAATGAAAAAAATAGAGATCTATACTGATGGTGCATGTCGCGGTAATCCAGGGCCGGGCGGATGGGGTGCATTATTAATTTATCAAGGTACAAAAAAAACACTACATGGCGGGGCGTCTGATACAACAAATAACAGAATGGAGATGCAAGCCGTGATTGAAGCATTAAAGGTCTTAAAATCTAAATGTGAGATAAAACTATATACGGATTCAAAATATGTAATGGATGGAATCAATAAGTGGCTCCCAGGATGGAAAAAAAGAGACTGGAAAACGGCAGGTAAAAAGGCAGTTAAAAATCAGGATTTATGGGAAGTATTAGATCTAGCAATTAAGATGCATGAAATAGAATGGCACTGGGTCAAAGGCCATACCGGTAATTTAGGTAATGAAGAGGCCGATTCTTTGGCAAATCGCGGTATTGATGAGTTACGTTAAAATCAATTTATGAGGACATTGGAACAATGAGGCAGATAGCGCTGGATACAGAAACAACTGGTATTAACACTTCCGATGGTCATAGAGTGATCGAAATAGGTTGTGTCGAAATGGATAATAGAAGAATAACTGGTCGTGAGTATCATTGTTATTTGAACCCAAGAAGAGAGATTGATGAAGGCGCTATAAGAATACATGGCTTGACTTTAGATAAGCTCAAAGATAAACCTTTGTTTGAGGATATTGCCGATGAGTTCTTAGAATTTATCGCTGACTCGGAGTTGATTATCCATAACGCTAGATTTGATGTGGGATTTCTAGATAATGAGTTATCGTTAATAGCTCATAAAAAAAACTCTATTGAGAATCATGCTTTGGTATTGGATACGCTTGCAATGGCAAGAAGTATGCACCCAGGTAAAAAAAATAGTTTAGACGCACTATGTAATCGATATTTAATTGACCGAACAGCAAGACAAGTCCATGGCGCTTTAATTGATGCGGATTTATTAGCAAAAGTCTATTTAGCAATGACGGGCGGTCAAGAAACGTTAAACCTTGGTGAAATTAGCAAGAATCAGAATGCAAAAGAAGGACCTTTAATAGCAGATTCAAATTTACCTCAAGTGCTACTTGAAGCGAATACTTCTGAGTTAGAGGCGCATGAATTATTTTTAGATAAAATGATGACTGAAGGAAACTGCCTTTGGCGGAAAAATAGCGAAAACTAAGTGTTAAAATTTAGTGTATAAATTATTCAATTTTATTATAATTAGACGGTTATAATATTTTAAACACACACACATTTTTCATATCTAACTGCATGGAGTAATGAATGGATGCTGCACATATTATTGAAATGAATCAAGGCATGATGGTCTCAGGGATTATTTTGGCTATGAGCTTTATTGGAATTTTCACCGAAACTTTGCATGGCTTTTCACGTGTAAAAGTAGCAATGCTGGGTGCTGCCGTAATGTTAGTTGTGGGCCAGTATTATGGTTTTTATTCGCCAGAAGGAGCTTTTGAAGCGGTTGACTGGAATGTCGTTTTCCTTTTAGGAGCCATGATGGCAATCGTATCGATTATGATTAATAGTGGTGGTTTTGAAGTACTTGCAGCAAACATTGGGAAAGTTGCAAAAGGTCGGCAATTCATGCTTCTAGCGATGCTTGGCACTGCGGTAACTGTGATTTCATTGCTGCTGGACAATGTTACTACGGTAGTTATATTTGGTCCTTTGATTGTGCTTATTTGTCAGAAAATGAGAGTTAGCGCTATTCCTTATTTAATGGCTGCGGCACTTCTTTCTGATACAGGTGGAGTAGCAACGCTTGTTGGTGACCCGCCAAACTTGATGATCGGTTCGGCTGCAAATATTGAATTTATGCCTTTTGTGGCTAAGATGGGTCCAATTGTTTTTGTTGCTTGGATTGCTACATTATTTTTTCTGCGTTATCTGTTTAAAGAGGATTTGGCTGTTACACCAGAAGGTACATTCGAAGATTCGATTCCATATAAAGATAAAGGATTATGGAATAAATCAGTGGCAGTTTTAGGTGTAATGGTAGTGCTGTTTATAATTCACGGCCAAATACACTGGGAGCCATGGATGGTTGCAGGAACTGGCCTGATAATACTTTCTATTTTAGCAAAGGAAATTGAGTTTGAAGAAGTTATGCATGAAGTAGAGATACCTTTACTGATGTTCTTTGTTTCCTTATTTATGATCGTTGGCGGCGTTGAGGGAAGTAAATTTCTAGAATATCTTGGGCAATTTATCATTCCTTTTGTCAAGGAAGATTTTTTGATGGCTTGTATCATTTTGATGTGGGTCGCAGCAATTATGTCTGCTGCAATCGATAATATTCCATTCACAGCTGCAATGATTCCGATTATTTTGGCTTTAGAGACACAGGGAGTGAATGTGGCTGCATTATGGTGGTGTCTTGCCATCGGTGTGGGTATGGGCGGTAATGGAACTCACATTGGCTCGACTGCCAATGTCTATATTGTTACTGTCTCTGAAAGATTGGCTAAAACTGAAGGAAATCCTGATTTAGCTATAACTCCACTAAAATGGGCACAAAAAGGGTTGCCGGTAATGTTATTAACGTTGGTTATATGTACTGTAATTATGTATATTTTCTTCCCTTATTACGCCCAACCACTTCATTGACTTGTTGATACTGAGTTAGAGTAAAATTAACTTTTCTTAAAAAGTATAATAAATGTAATGATTAAAAGGCATCTAAATCGACGATATCCTCTTGATTTAGATGCTTGGAAGTCATTGAAAGATCATTATCGTGATGATTTAAAAAATAAAACGATAGCATCTCTTTTTAAGTGCGAGCGAAATAGATCTTCTAAATTATGCCTTGAGGTCGGCGAACTTAAGCTTGATTACTCAAAAAATTTACTTAACCATCAAACAATAAATTTATTTTCAGAGCTTGCCAAAGAAGCACAAATCAATGAATCAATTGAGGGTATGTTTTCTGGTGAATGTATTAATACGTCCGAAAAACGTCCTGCTTTACATGTAGCCTTGCGCTCAAAATTATCAGATCAGATTGCATTAAATACAAAAGATGTCGATGAGATTTGGAGTACCCAGAACAGGATGGAGCATTTTATAACCTCTTTGCATTCAGGGGCTATTTCTGGATACACAGGTAAGAATATTATCAATGTTGTCAATATAGGTATCGGCGGCTCAGATCTCGGTCCATCGATGGCAGTTTTTGCATTGCGTGATTACTGGGTAGAGGGCATGAAATATCATAGCGTATCTAATGGTGACGGGGTTGAGCTGCAAGATCTTCTTTCAGAACTAGAGTTAGAAGAAACTATATTTATCATTGCCTCGAAATCTTTTTCCACCAAAGAGACTGTTCATAATGCTGAGCTTGCTCGCTCGGTAATGGAAGAGCGTTATGGCCCACGATCTATAAAACATCATTTTGTTGGCATTTCAAATAATGAAGTTGCTATGCATGAGTTTGGCATTCAAGTGGATTATCGATTTAAAATAGCTGATTGGGTTGGAGGTAGGTTTTCTATTTGTTCAGCAATTAGCTTGTCTTTAGCTTGTATTATTGGTATGCAGAATTTTAAAAAACTACTTGAAGGTGCCAGAAGAATGGATATGCATTTTAGGCAAGCTCCATTTTCTGAGAATATGCCTATGATGTTAGCTTTGATAGCAGTTTTTAATTCCAATATTATTGGTGCTCACTCACAAGCAATTCTTTCTTATAGCTCTAGATTAAAACTGCTTACTCCTTATTTACAACAATTGCATATGGAATCTTTAGGTAAAAGCACGCGAATTGACGGGTCAGATGTATGCTTGGAGACAGGAAATGTTATTTGGGGTGGATCTGCCTCTGATGGGCAACACTCTTTTTATCAACTGCTACATCAGGGTAAGCAAACGATACCGGTTGATTTTATCTTGCCTATTTTGAGTTCATCTAAGAAGGATAATACTTACAATCAAGCGAATTGTTTAGCCCAAAGCGAAGCATTGATGGATGGCTTTATTTCCAAGGAAAAAGAGCAAATGCATAATGGAAATAGACCAAGTAATACCATTATATTTGATCAAATTTCACCTGTAGCATTAGGTCAACTCATCGCCCTTTATGAGCATAAAGTATTTGTTCAGGGAGTGATTTATGGAATTAATCCATTTGATCAATTTGGTGTGGAATTGGGAAAAAAGATGGCTAGCTCATTAACCAAAATAATTGAAAATGAAGAATCCTATAAGGGTAAGAATTTGTCTACTAAAAATTTGATAAGGCTCGTTAGGGCCTCTAATAATAAAGATTAAACTATAAAATAGGAAAAAGAATTGGAGAATATACTTCATGAAGAATATTTTAGACCATGGGGCAGTTATATTTGCTTAGATGCTGGTTCTAATTTTCAGGTTAAGAGATTGATAGTTAATCCCGGGGGTGTTTTGTCTTTGCAAAAACATTTCAAAAGATCAGAGCATTGGACTGTGGTTTCTGGAAAAGCAAGGATAACTCTTGACCAAAAGGATTTTGATCTCGAGGTGAATGAGTCTGTTTATATTCCTATACAAGCCATTCATCGAATTGCCAATAAAAGCAATAATGTTGTTGAGATTATTGAAGTGCAATGTGGTGATTATCTTGGCGAGGACGATATAGTTCGCTTTGAAGACAATTATGGGAGAATTGAGGGTAATGACACTTAATATTTCTTCATTCAAGGCTTATGATGTTCGCGGACGAATTCCAGATGAATTAAATGCTGAAATTGCATATCGAATTGCTAATGCGATGGCAGAATTCCTTGAAGCAAAAAAGGTTGTCTTAGGTCGTGATATTCGCTCATCAAGTGAAGAGATAGCAAATGCCGTTGCTAGTGGTCTCATGGATGCCGGTGTGGATGTTATTGATATAGGGTTGTGCGGTACTGAAGGTGTGTATTTTGCAACCGGGAGCTTAGCTGCTTGTGGAGGGATAATGGTAACAGCTAGTCATAACCCCTCTGACTATAATGGTATGAAGTTAGTTCGTGATAAGGCAAAACCAATTGGGGCAGAAACAGGACTGAAGGATATCCGCCTTCTTGCTGAATCTGAAAATAGATATTTGGCAGAAAAGGCAGGTAACCGAACTTTTGAGGATATCTCGCTACCATATATTAAGCGTATTCTGAATTTCGTAAATACCGATCTACTAAAACCGATGAAAATTGTAGTAAATCCTGGTAATGGTGGAGCTGGCTTGGTTCTTGATCAGCTTAATAATTACCTGCCGTTCGACTTTGTAAAAGTTCATTTCGAGCCTGATGCGTCTTTTCCTAATGGCGTCCCAAATCCAATGCTTGAAGAGAATAGAGCATCTACTGCTAATGCGGTTCGAGAGCATAATGCTGATCTAGGAATAGCTTGGGACGGAGATTTTGACCGATGCTTTTTTTTTGATGAAAAAGGAACATTTGTCGAAGGATATTATATTGTTGGATTACTGGCAGAAAATTTTCTCAAAAAAAATAAATCAGAGAAAATCGTATATGATCCTCGCCTTACTTGGAATACTATCGATATGGTGACTAAAGCAGGTGGAATGGCAATACAGAGTCAATCAGGGCATTCTTTTATTAAGCAAAGCATGCGTCAAAATGACGCTATTTATGGTGGAGAGATGAGCGCTCATCATTATTTTAGAGATTTTTATTACTGTGACAGCGGCATGATTCCTTGGTTATTGATTGCCGAGCTTATCTCGGTCACAGGGCAGAAACTCTCCTCCTTACTTGATATTTGTAAAGTCAATTATCCAGTTAGCGGTGAAATCAACCGAACAGTTAATGATACTGCAATCACCATCGCAAAGATTCACTCTGAGTATAAACATGACGCACTTACGATTGATGTGATGGATGGCGTTAGTATGGAGTTTACTGATTGGCGTTTTAATGTGCGCGCCTCGAATACCGAACCTCTTCTTCGATTAAACGTAGAGAGTCGAAAAGATCAAGCGTTAATGCAATCCAAGACGATTGAATTATTAGAAATAATTGATTGTGATAGTTAAATAATTGTTAGAATTTAATTTCATCAACTCTAAGTGCTTAAAAAACTATGATTAGAACCAGATTTGCTCCCAGTCCAACCGGTGTATTGCACCTAGGTAGTGTTCGTACGGCTTTATTTTGTTGGCTGTATGCAAAGCATTGTGACGGCCAGTTTGTTTTACGCATTGAAGATACAGATAAAGAGCGCTCAACCAAGGAAAATGTGAACGCCATTCTGGAAGGAATGAGCTGGCTTGGAATGGACTACGATGAGGGTCCGATTTTTCAAACTGATCGTTTTGAACGCTATCATGAGATTGCTAAAAATTGGCTTGAGCTTGGAAAAGCTTATCGCTGTTATTGTTCGAAAGATGAATTAGATAAAATGCGTAATAAACAAAAGGAAAAAGGTGAAAAGACCAGATATAACGGCCATTGTAGAGATTTAAAGCGCAATGATAGCAAGGAAGGGTTTGTATTACGCTTTAAAAATCCTCTATCCGGTAAAGTTGTGGTCAATGATCAAGTTCGTGGGGAGGTGGAATTTGAGAATCACGAGTTGGATGATTTGGTAATAGTGAGAACAGACGGTTCTCCAACCTATAATTTTGCCGTTGTTATTGATGATGCTGATATGAATATCAGTCATGTTATCAGAGGCGATGATCATTTAAATAATACCCCGCGACAGATTAATATGTTTAAGGCTTTAGGGGTAAATGCGCCTATTTATTCACATCTCCCGATGATTCTTGGTGATGATGGGGCTAAGTTATCCAAGCGTCATGGAGCTGTCGATATTCGTGATTATCGTGAACAAGGGTTTATCCCTGAAGCGATACTGAACTATTTAGTTCGTCTTGGCTGGTCTTATGGTGATCAGGAGGTTTTTAATACCGAAGAGATGATCAAGTTATTTGATTTGTCGGATATTAATCAATCTGCAGCTGCTTTTAGCAGTGATAAACTTCTATGGCTGAATCAAGAATATATGATGCATGCAAGAGCAGAATCACTAGTACCTCATTTGAGATACCACATGGATCTAATTGGAATTGATAGAAGTGATGGACCTGAATTGATTGAGGTTATTGAGGCATATCGTGAACGTGCCGAGACATTTACTCAAATGGCAGACGCGTGTCGTTATTGCTATGAGGAATTTGATGAAATAGACCCAAAAGCTATAAAAAAACAACTTCGGCCGGTTATTTTGGAGCCCATGATAGCGCTACATTCACGCTTGAAATTAGTAGAAGAATGGTCGCATGAAATCATCAATGCTTGCGTGAATGAAGTAGCTTCGATTTTTGATATTAATATGGGTAAAATAGGGCAGCCATTGCGTGTCGCAGTGACAGGTATTTCGGCTTCGCCACCAATCCATGTAACGCTATGTTTGATAGGGCAAGAGCGAACTTTGAAACGATTAGAGAGGGCGATTGAGATAATAAAAAAACGCGCTGAATCGAATTGATAGTCCGAGTGATTTAGAGGTACAGAGTTTTAAAATCTGTTGTTAATCAATGTTAAATCACTTAAACTGCGCGTCATTGGAATACTTTGTATTTGAGTCTAATTAAGGATGAATTCATTCAGCTCTAATTTAGATTAAGAATTAAAATATACCGATTAAAAAGCGATACATTTTTTTAAAAATATTTGCATATAGTCTTGGGGCTATAGCTCAGCTGGGAGAGCGCTTGCATGGCATGCAAGAGGTCGGCGGTTCGATCCCGCCTAGCTCCACCAGGTACCAACGGAAATTAGTTCTGCGTCCCCATCGTCTAGAGGCCTAGGACACTGCCCTTTCACGGCGGCAACAGGGGTTCGAATCCCCTTGGGGACGCCATTTATTTAAATGGTATCTGAATCAATAACTTATATAGTATAGGTTATTCACTATGGAGTTAGACTTAGTATAAATGTCTTATATCCAATTAATATTCTTATATCTAACAATAGGCGTACTCCCGGCTATGCCGTTTGTGTTCTTGTTTACGATCATATTCAAGAGAGATATCAAGGATATTCCAAAGTACTATTTAGTAATTTTCTTTATCACTGTAGGTTGGCTGTCAAATCAGTACTTAGGGTTGTTTTAATCAGGTGAAGAAGCTAATCCTCATTGTATTATTCGTTTTACCATTAGTTGCTGTTTCTAGGACAATTAACGTAGATCAAGGTTTTATAAACGTACCTGGTGGACCAGTGTGGTATAAAGTCAGTGGAAATGGAAAGGGCTTACCATTACTTACTCTCCATGGTGGACCAGGAAGCACCTCTTGTAATTATTCTTTGTTAGAGCCGCTTGGGGATCAACGACCAATTATTCGTTATGATCAATTAGGATCTGGTCGATCAGGGCGTCCAGATAACCTGTCACTTTGGGAAGTGGATAGATTTGTTGAAGCGTTGGGTGTTATTCGTCAAGAGCTTCAATTAACACAGTTTCATTTACTTGGTCATTCATGGGGCGCGGCACTTGCAGGTGCGTATTTATTAGAAAAAGGTACATCTGGAGTTGCCTCTGTTATTTTTTCAAGCCCTCTTTTAAGTACGCCTCTTTGGATTGAGGACGCTAATTATCTTCGAAGCCAGTTACCGCAAAATATACAAGATAAGTTAGAGCATCATGAAGCAGCAGGTACAACCAATTCAGATGAATACCAGGCTGCTAGTAATGTATTTTATAAACGACATTTGACTCGTGGTATGGCGAAAGAAAAAATAAATTGTGATGGTGCTCCATGGAATCAGGTTATTTATGAATATATGTGGGGCCCGACTGAGTTCTTTGCAACTGGTAATCTCATTGATTTTGATCTTTCTGACCGGCTTTATAAAATTGATATACCGGTTTTATTTATAACCGGTGAATATGATGAAGCCCGTCCTGAAACTGTTTCCAAATTTCAAAAAATGATTCCGAATTCGCAATTTGTTGTGATTAAAGGTGTTGCACATGCATCACTAAGCAGAGCTCCTGATGATTACCGTAAAATACTTGAAGAATTTTTAGATAAAGTAGAAGAAAGTGATCAATAGTGAAAATAAGAGTCCGTCATTTTTAGGATAAACTATGGTAGCTATAGCCAGTTATCAGCCATAGGAAAATAGCTATAAGCCAAATCGTTACGTATATTTTTATGCTCAACTTATAGGTTTTAAGGGTCACTTCTTTGCAAAGAAAAGCGGCCACACCAAACGAGATAAATAAGCTGATACCTATCGTTGCCAGCGTTAAGAGCATGTATAAACTTTGAAATTGTGAAGTAACCATAATTTGAATAATACCACTTGAATTCGACTCCCGAAATGCTTTATTATAAAAGAGTACATAAGGAGTACATTATGAGAGTCACTTTAACTCATTTAGAAAAGAAAATATTAGATTCAATTAGATCTTATTACGAGCAATACGATGAAATGCCGACCATTCGTGGCATTGGTAAAATAGTAGGTATAAGCTCTCCTGGAACCATAGGCCGTTATGTTAACTCTTTAGTGAATAAAGGTTACCTGCAAAGAGAAGCGCGTATTTGGCGCGGATTAAAATTAACAGTATTTGATGATGGAAGGTCGTTACCATTGATAGGTAGAATTGCTGCTGGAAAACCAATTGAAGCAATTTCAGGAGAGAGTGAATTAAATCCAAATGCACTATTGTTGGGTGAAAATCGCTATGCCTTGCAGGTGATTGGCGATTCGATGATAGATGCCGGTATACATGATCGAGACTGGGTGATTATACATTCACAGGATAACGCTGATGAAGGTCAAATTATTGTTGCTCTGATAGATAATACAGAGACAACTTTAAAGTATTTGTATCATTTTAAAGGTGAGTTTATAGAATTAAGACCCGCCAATACAGCTTTATCACCAATGAGATATACGTCAGATAGAGTTCTGATTCAGGGAGTTCTAGTGGCACAAATGAGAACTTATTGATGAGCCCATATCAACATAATACACACAGCTTGAAGAAAGATAAGCTATGGAAGCGCGCTGTCATACTAGTCGATATGAATGCATTTTTTGCTTCTATTGAGCAAGTAGATTTTCCTGAGCTGCAAGGTCGACCTATTGGAGTTACAAATGGATGGGACGGCACCACAATTATTACATCATCCTATGAAGCTCGTGCTTATGGAGTCAGGACAGGTATGCGCGTTAAAGAGGCAAAGATGCTTTGTAGTGATTTTATTCAAAGGCCATCACGGCCTAAGCGTTACATTGAGGTCTCTTCATGCATAATGAGGAGTTTAGTTTTATTTACACCAGATATTGAGATTTTTTCTGTAGACGAAGCTTTTCTTGATGTTACGCGCTGTCAAAAATTATTAGGTAGCCCCCCATATATTGCTGAATTAGTTAGGCGGAAGGTCAGTGATGTTTCAGGTGGTTTATTATGTTCAGTCGGAGTATCAGGTGATAAAACAACAGCGAAATATGCCGCAAAATTAAAAAAACCAAATGGGTTGACAGTAATTCCTCCTTGGGAGTCGGAAAAGGCGCTAGAGAACGTGCCTGTTACAAAATTATGTGGCATTGCTGAGGGTATAGGCTCATTTTTAGGCCAGCGAGGTGTGTATGTATGTGGCGATATGAAAAAACTACCTATTGGGATACTAGCAAAACGTTTTGGTAACTTAGGTCGCCGTATTTGGTTTATGGCTCAAGGTCTTGACCCTGAAAAGGTCAGTACTAACATACCAACACCAAAATCAATTGGCCATGGAAAGGTTTTGCCCCCCAATACAAAAGATATAAATATCATTCGAATATTTTTATTACATATGAGTGAAAAGGTTGCGGGGCGTTTACGCAAACATTCTTTTGAGGCGCAACGTTTTTTTATTGGATTCAAAACCAATAATGGTTGGTATAGCGCTAAATTATATGCACCTTTTATAACTGATGATGGCCTTAATATTTATCATTTATGTTTGTTTTTTTTGAGGACGAATTGGCAAGGGAAGGGTGTCTATCAGGTTCAAGTAACTGCTCTTGACCCAAGACCGGCAAAACAACAGCTAGAGCTATTTTTATCTAATAAATCAAAAAGAAACAGTCTTTGTAAAGCCGTCGATAAGATTAATCAACGTTACGGTGAGTTTTCTGTATCCCCAGCAAGACTTATACATCGATCAAAAATGCCAAATGTCATAGCTCCTGCTTGGAAACCTTTTGGCCATCGACAAAGTATCTAGATGACATTATATGAGTATTGGTTTTTTTTATATATATAAAGGTATTGGTTGCGGTGTTTATTTTTCAAATTATCAAGCTAAATTACCTATAAAGACAAAATTAACCGAATCATCAAAATTGGTAACTTGGGGTCGTCGTAAACATGAAAAAGGCAGACTTCCTTTTGGAAGTTGCGTGAGTTTTTCGGAGCTTCATTCTGAAGTATGGAGCGCATGGTTCCCAAAAACTGTAATTATTCCTGCTAGTAGCTTTATAGAACAAGATATAGAAGGTCAAAGTAAATGCTTTAATTTGACGAAAGGCAAGTGGGTGCAGGCATTGCTTGTCAAGAGTAATAGAGAGAGGAGAGTATATGTAGTGACGGTCAGGCCTAGTATAGAGAACTGCATGTTTGAGCGATGGCCACGAATACTAAGTAAGTAAAAAGATATTTATTATAAAAATCAAAACTGACTTAGTATATTGCATTATAAAAAATCAGTTTTGATTATGTATTTATGTTTGAGATTGAATGTAGTTCTCAATATTCATTTTATCGACTAATCCAAGTTGAGACTCAAGCCAATCTACATGCTCTTCTTCTGATTTAAGAATTTCATCAAACAAATCACGACTTACATAATCTTTGATTTTTTCAGCATAAGTAATAGCTGCTTGCAAATCAGGTAATGCTTCCATTTCAAGATCAAGATCACATTGGAGCATCTCGCTAACATGTTCTCCAATTCTTAGCTTGCCGAGTGTTTGTAGGTTTGGCAATCCTTCCAAGAAGAGAATGCGCTCGATCAGCAGGTCGGCATGTTTCATTTCGTCAACTGATTCTTCATATTCTTTGTCAGCTAATTTACTGATACCCCAATCTTTGTACATCCTGGAATGTAAAAAATATTGATTGATTGCTGTCAATTCATTTCTTAATATTTCATTTAGATGTCGGATAACTTCTTTATCGCCCTTCATAATATTCACCCCATATAAATCTAATTAAGATCAATGATAAGAGGTAAATATAGCTTTACAAGTGAGAAATTATTCTCATCTACGAATGATTATTATTAAAAAAATGTACCTATAATCATTACGTTATAGGATCACTTAAAAGAAAGTGCATTAATTGATTGGTTATGCCGCGGAGGGCACATAGATTCTTGGATTACGCTTTTCTGCAGTATTCTCATTGAGAATGGACTGAGTCATTTCGATGCAACTTCCACAGCAAGAGGCTAGGCCGTATTTTTTTTTGAGTTTGCTTAAAGAATTGACTCCTGCATCCGCTGCTGCGCGAATTTGAGTGTCTGTAATAGATTTACAAATGCATATATACATAGTGCTAATAGATATTATGATAATTATAATGTATTTAAATCGGAATGAGAATGATTGTCAATACTATTCAACAATTTATATATTTATATAATGAGAGGCATCAAGGTTTGCCTCTGTTGAAAACATCCGTTATTTTGATTTTACTCAGATGTCGAGGGGGTGACACCGAGGTCATGAATCTTTGTTAACTGAAATCCACTATTATTTCGTTAACTAACAAATCTCGGTGTCATTACTCACAAACCCCTATATGATTAGAGCTGTATGTTTACGCCAACAGATACTTGACGATCCATTCCTGGTCTTAAGCCTGCTGGGCGTCGAGCCGCAACATATACTTCATCAAGTAAGTTATCGATTTTCACGTAAGCACTAACTGTTTCACTAACTTTATAATTAGCGACTGCATCCAGTATCCATCGGGCATCAATCAACTGATTGTCTGGGATACCACCTTGACCAGCTAAAGCACGTACTTCACTAGCATAACTAGCAGATACATGCGCACTCATGCTTTCACCTATAACGCCAACGGATGCACGCATTTGGTTTTTTGGCATATATGGCAAGCGATCACCTTTGATTACAGACGTTCCCCAACCATCAAAACCACTTTTAAAACTGCTTTCAAAATCTGCTTTTGAAGTTAGTGTATATTGAAAGCTCATTGGGATTTCAAGACCACTTGCAGTGGTAATTGAACGCGCGCTACTTATCTCAAGGCCTTGTACTTTCAATGCACCACCGTCATATTGATCACCAATATTTGCAGTCCCGCCAGTTGAAGTTGTTACTGTACCGACGATGTTATCGTAGTCAGAGATAAACGCGATAATCTCGAACATAGCATTATCAATCATCGCTCTGGCACCAATCTCAAAGTTTACACTTTCTTCTGCTTTTGCTTTAGAGCCTGCTCCAGGAGGTTGATAACCTTGATGAACACCAGCGATGAGGCGCACATTATCATTTAGCTTGTACATCGCTCCAAGACCCATGATTGTGGCATCTTCTGATCTTTTCTTAGTTTTTGTTGGACCTGCAACTCTCGATGGATCACTGGTTGAATAGTCATAACGAACGTTATCGAGTTCTTCTATTCTTACGCCCGGAGAAAGCGACAAATTACCCATAGTCATATCTGTGCTAACGAAAAATGAAGTCACGTCACTCTTACTAAAGCGGTTCGTTTTTGAGCTCGGTGCGGCGAGAGTAGTGTTGACTAATTCCATATTTTCCATGCGGAATTTATCTTCTCTTTGCTTGCGGTCTTCATAGTCTTCATGAACGCGGAAACCAATGTTTATTGTTGTCTCCATGCCGCTCATATCTAAATCATAGCTGAATTTACCCTGTACACCCTTAGAGTTATAGAATCTGTTGTTGTGTCTTAAGACAACGGCATCATCAGTACTTATAATAGCACCGGTTAAGATAGCGTAAGCCGCAGCATTAGTAATTGGATCACTAGTGATAGCGCCTTGGCTTTTGCCGTCAATCTTTTGCAACTTAAACCAATCACGATGAAAATCATTGTCATAGACAGTAACTTCACCTCTCCAGTTATTGTTATTATCAATTACATAGCTCAATTGCATTTGCTCATGATGACCATTGAATTGATCTCTACCTGAAGCAGCATAACGACGGTATGGATTAACTTTATAGTCCGTATCCGTTAGACCTAAGTAAGTCTCATTAGATGTTTGCTGAGTTGCACCGAGTTTAACTCTTACACTTTGGTATATGTCGGCAGAAGGGTCAGTGTCATATTGTATTTTTACCATATAGTCCTGAACATCGAAGCCTGTATCGCCGTTATCTAAGCCAGCAGGACCATCTAGCTCTTTGAAGCCATTGGTGTGCTGTTGCACAGTTTCAACTAACCAAGAAAAACGCTTACCACGGCTACCTAAATATGCATGTGCATCAGTGAGATCATGATTACCAGCACGAAAATCAAGTTCACCACTCATTCCCATTTCATCTGGAACTTGTGTTGAAATCATATTCAAAGCTCCACCAGTAGTTCTTGGTCCGACAGCAACTGCTGATGGTCCTTTAAGAACTTCAACAGCACTCATTCTTCTAGCAGTTGGGAAATAGTAAGCGGAGGAGGCTGTGTAAGGAGCAGGAGCTATTAAAACTCCATCTTCCATAATAGCGATCTTACCACTACGATCGATACCTGACCCTCTGATACCAATGTTAGGTCGCAAACCAAAGCCATCTTCTTCTTGAATATAAACTCCTGGAACACTTCTTAGCATTCGCAGCATATCTGATGCTTTAAATATCGACAGCTCTTCTTTGTCAAGAACATGCGCTGATCCAGATACATCAATAGGATTACCAATAATAATAATATTCTCGATCGCATCATTTGCTGGATTATTATCTTGTGCAAACAAAGCACTGGAAATTAATGTTAAGCCTCCAAATATTAACGTAATTGCTATTTTTTTAGTAACCATTTTCCTTTGCTTTTCTTAGAAATTATATTTGTTAACAATGGATTGTTTAATTTAAACAAAATCATCGCAAAGATAAAGCAAATGAGAATGATTCGCAATAAGATTCTCAATTAAGTTTCATTTAGTTACATAAGGATCAAAAAAGATAATTATTTCAATAACTTAAATGTATTAATTATTAGCAAATTATGTAATTTATTTACTGCATAATCTTTTTTATCTACTTTTAAATGATTTTTGCGTAAATTATTTTGTATTTTTCTAGGCTAAATGCAAAATTAATTTTGATAAATAAATGTTATAACTTAAGATGTTAGAACTTATATTTCTTCTGAATAGGCAATATAAAATGTATTTTAAAAAATTTGTATTTGTATTGTTACTGTTTATTTTCATTGGTTGTGAGAATAACCAGGGCATTCATACTGATAACAATGTAGATGAAAATAGGGGAGCCTCGTCATTGATGGTCGTACCTTCATCATTCATCAACTTTACATATAACATATTTGGACAAGCGTATGTCGGCCAAGTTGTTACCATTAATATTGATATCATTGCACCGGACTATAAAGATTCGATCATTTTGAATTACAAGATTAATGTTGCTGATGACCTTCTCTTTGATGACAATCAACTAGAAGAGGTTACCATTAATATTTTATCTGATGGCCGTTATCCTTCTCAACAAATCAATGTGATACCCAAAAGAGAAGGACGTCTCTTCCTTTTGGTATCGGGAGACTTACTGGTAGGGGATGAAATTATAACTAAGGTAACCGCTATTCCGATTGATGTTGAAAGAAATAACTCCGATTAGGTTTAAAATTAGTTTTTTGTAAAACCATACATTGATTTTATTTCAAGAAATTCATCCATTCCATACTCTCCCCATTCACGACCATTTCCGGATTGCTTGTAACCTCCAAAAGGAGCCATAGAGTCTAATGGCGCACCATTAATATGAACCATCCCAGTTCGCATTTTAGAGGCAACCTCTCTGGCATGATTAATATCACCAGAACTGACAAATCCGGCTAATCCATAAGGAGTATCATTTGCAATGGCTATGGCTTCTTCTTCTGTGCTGTATGGAATGATTGATAGCACAGGGCCAAATATCTCTTCTCGGGCTATTCTCATATTATTATTAACATCACTGAATACTGTCGGCTTGACAAAATATCCTGAGCTCGAAGTATCTGGTTTGCCTAGGCCGCCAGCGATTAAATTAGCACCTTCATCAATACCGACTTTTATTAGGTCCTGAATTTTTGTCCATTGTGCTTGAGATACAACTGGCCCAATAATCGTATCATCATCATCAGGTTGACCAGCGATGGTCGTTTCAGCAACATTACCCGCGATCTTGGCTGCTTCATCTAGTTTTTTTCGAGGTACTAACATTCTAGTTGGCGCATTACAGGATTGACCGCTGTTACTAAAACAGCTTCTTGCCCCGCCAGTCACTGCTTTTGTAAAATCAGCGTCATTTAGAATGATATTTGCTGACTTACCTCCAAGCTCTTGAGTGACTCTTTTTACACTTGGTGCTGCATTTTGAGCGACAGATACTCCGGCTCTAGTCGAACCTGTGAACGATATCATCGCAATTCCTGGGTGCCCACTCAAAGCTGTACCAACACTTGGTCCATCACCATTGATTAAGTTAAATACTCCTTTAGGTAGTCCAGCATCATGCAATACCTGGGCAAACAGCATGGCATTAAATGGGGCAATTTCACTGGGTTTGAGTATCATCGTGCAACCAGCAGCAATTGCGGGCGCTACTTTTAAAGCTATTTGACTAATGGGCCAATTCCATGGCGTGATTAAAGCGCAGGTACCAATGGGCTCTTTAGCAACACATGTCGTGCCAACCATTTCTTCAAACGCATAATTTTTTAACACTTCGATGATAGCGGAAAATTGTTGTGGGCCGCTCTCCGCTTGAGCATTGAGGGCTAGATCCCATGGTGCACCCATTTCTTCCATAATCGCTAGTGCAATTTCTTCATTACGTTTAATTAATATTTTGAGAATTGACTCCAACAATTCCAATCGCTCCTCTTTGGAGGTGGCAGAGAATGAAGTAAAAGCCTCATTTGCAGCAGTAACAGCCCTATCAACATCTGCAGAACTGCCAAGACTGATATGCCCGCATACATCTCCCGTGGCTGGGTTGTATACATCCATTAAATTCGGTGTGATTGGATCAACCCATTCACCATTAATATAAAACTGAGTCATGTCTCGCATTGTTTGCTCCCATATAATGATTTTCTGATCATAGCTAAAAAATCGTAGTTATTCTAAATTAATAATAATTATGAAGATTATAAATTATTTAATTTATTAAATTATTCCCTGACATAGGTTAGTTATGTGTAAGATATTCGATATTACTAGCATGTATTAATTTTTAATATGAATGAATTATTTATAGGTATTCGTTATCTCTGGTCTAGAAAACGAAATGGATTTGCTTCGTTTGTGACTTTGATTTCATTAATGGGGGTCACGCTCGGTGTGGCTGCTTTGATTGTTATTTTATCTGTAATGAATGGGTTTGAATTTGAGTTACGTGAACGCTTGTTAAGTATGTCAGCTCATGGAGCTATAAGTCATAATGATGAGAGTATTTCAGATTGGCAGCCTACTTATGAGACAATACTTGAAGACAATGATGTTTTATCAGTTTCACCGATTATTTCGATTCAAGGAATGCTGCGTAACAATCAAAACAATCAAGGCGTTGAGATTAATGCTGTTATACCCAGTTATGAAGATAAAATAATTGATAATAAAGTCAGATTTTTACAAGGTGGGATGGAAGCATTAAAACCTGGCTTAAATTCGATACTTCTTGGTCGTGCTTTAGCGAGAAATTTAAACGTTATGATTGGCGACACGTTATTATTGCTTATTCCGAGTGTGAATGATTATCAAGAAATAGAACCAATTTTAGATCGTTTTATTGTGAGGGGTATTTTTGAAGCAGGTATTCAAGAATATGACTCAACTCTAGCATTAGTTCACTTAGAAGATGTGCAAAAATTAATTGGGATTGATGGCGTTTCTGAACTGCGTTTTAATTCGATTGACCCGATGTTGGCATCGGTCATCTCAGAGAGATTGGTGAGCTCTCTCGGCAAGGGATTCGTTGGTCGTGACTGGACGATTGAGAATGCCAGTTATTTTCGTGCAATTAAATTAGAGAAAACAATGATGTCGATAATGCTTTTGATGGTTATTGGGGTTGCTGCATTCAATATCGTGGCTAGTTTAATTATGGTTGTGACAGAAAAAAGAACCGATATTGCAGTACTTCGAACGCTAGGGATGAGTCCAGCAAGCATTATGCGTATATTTTTCTTGCAAGGTGCCATGATCGGTTGGTTCGGTACTTTTTTTGGGGTACTGCTTGGTGTCCTAATAGCATTAAATGTCCCTGAGTGGGTCCCAGTTATCGAACAATTTTTTGGATTCCAAATTATGCCGGGAGATGTTTTCTATGTGACCGCAATCCCTTCGTTAGTTATCTTGAGGGATGTTATTGTAATTGCGGTCATTGCATTTTTACTAACGGCATTAGCCACACTTTATCCAGCCAATCAGGCGGCTAAAGTTAATCCTGCTATAGCGCTAAGGTATGAACATTAACATGCAAAATGGGTACACTAATTGGCTGGCGTCGCGTTACGTTTTTTCCAAAAAAAGTGGCCGCTCTATCTCTTCCATTTCATTAATTTCATTATTAGGAATTATGCTCGCTGTAGCAGTATTAATTGTTGTCTTATCTGTGGTCAACGGGTTCGAAAAAGAATTAAAAAGTAAATTATTGGTGATGTCGGGTCATGCTCAAATAGAAGATCCAAGTGGAAAGTTATACGATTGGGGTATGCACCTCGATGAAGTAATGCAGAATAATAGGGTTACTGCTGTCACACCATACATAAAAGGCCAAGGTTTAATTGTTTCGGGAGATAAGTTAAGCAGCCTAACTTTTCGCGGCATCGATTCGGAACTTGAAGCTCAGACTTATGAATTTCAACAATTAATGCAAATTGGTGATTTGAGTAACCTTCAAGAAGGTTCTTTTAATATTGTTCTAGGTGTTGATTTAGCGAAAAAGTTAAATGTTTTTGTTGGTGATGAGGTCTTGATTAATTTAGTTGAAGGTCTCTCAACTCCCATGGGTTTGTTTCCTAGAACAAAAAAATTAACAGTAAGTGGTATATTTCGAGCCGGCATGAGTGAATATGATAGTAATTTGGCGTTCGTAGATTTGAATGATGCGCAAAAAATCTTGAGAATGGGTGATAGTATTTCAGGTCTTAGGTTGTCTGTAACAGATGTTTATTTGGCTCATGAGGTGGTCAGAGAGGTAGCCTTGTCCTCAGGGGTTCAGCTTTTGATAGGAGATTGGACACAAAAACATATGAATTTCTTTAAATCTATACAAATTACGAAATCAATCTTATTTGTTATTTTACTGCTTGTGATTGCTGTTGCTGCTTTTAACATTGTATCGACATTGGTTATGGCAGTCAGAGATAAGCAGGCTGATATTGCAATTTTGAGAACCGTCGGTATTTTACCGTTAACAGTAGTTAAGATTTTCGTGATACAAGGAACAATAATTGGCTTGTTGGGTACAGTATTAGGGGTTTTTTTAGGCTGTATCATTGCCATAAATCTTGAATATATTGTAATGACAATTGAGGGTATGTTTAATATAAAAGTGTTAGCTTCAGATGTTTATTTTATTAGTGACTTACCATCTGATGTAAGGGTTTACGATATCGCAATGATAGCTTCAATTGCAATATTGTTATCGGTATTATCAACGTTTTACCCAGCTTGGAGAGCATCTCAAATTGTTCCTTCCGAGGTATTGAGACATGACTAAGCACGAAAACACTAAAAGCAATGGGGCGGTTCTAATTTGTGAGAGAGTTACCAAATCTTTTGTAGAAAATAATAATCGGCTAGAAGTCCTTAGAGATATTAATTTAGTAGTTAACCCTGGCGAGAGAATTGCAATCACTGGTGCGTCAGGATCAGGGAAAACAACACTTCTTCAGATAATGGGTGGTCTTGACGAGCCTACTAGTGGAGCAATCTGGATTAATGGTCAGCTCTTAAATAAAACCACGGAAAAGCAAAAAAGTTTTATAAGAAATAAATACCTTGGATTTGTGTATCAATTCCATCATTTATTGGGTGAATTCTCTGCCGAAGAGAATGTGGCAATGCCTTTGTTAATACGCGGCATAAAAAGAGCACAGGCAATAAATGAAGCGCGTTTATTGTTGGAGCGGGTAGGATTAGGTGAACGGCTTAATCATAGGCCAGCAGAGCTCTCAGGAGGAGAAAGGCAGAGGGCTGCAGTTGCACGAGCGTTAATTACGAGGCCAAGGATATTACTTGCTGATGAACCAACCGGGAACTTGGATAGTGGCAATGGCCAACATGTTATGGAGCTAATACTAGAATTGCATAAGGAGTTACAGAGTAGTCTTATTGTTGTTACTCATGATTTGATGGTCTCTGGAAAAATGGACAGAACCATGCAATTAAGAAACGGAACATTGTTTAATAACTAACATTATAAATTTATTTTCAGATTATCTTGATTTTTTTTTCAAGTAATTAGCGATACCGATTCTCCAGAAAATACCCATAACAATATAGCCAATAATGGCACTAAATAAGCCTAAAAAAAATGATCCCAGTAAAAGTGGTTCCCAGATATTAAGAAAACTATTCTTTAACCATGTATAGGTCAATGCGAACTTAAAATTTTCCTCATTAAGCTGTAACAAATAAGCACCAAATCGATAAGCTAAATAGAACATGGGGCCTACTGTAAAGGGATTGCAGGCAAGCGTTCCCAGTATCGCTGCCGGGAGATTAATATTTAATCTTGCAGCAGCAAGAATTGCTGTTATTGTATGAACTGGGAACGGAATAAAGGCGATAAATAAACCTAAAGCAAAGCCAGGTTTAACAGTTTTACTTCTAAGCGTCCATAAAGCCTTAGTAGTTAAGATTTTTTTTAAAGGTCGAAGATACCATCTATCTTTAATTTGACTAGGTTGTACGAGATATTTTTTTAAAAATCGATGCGTCATGATCCTAATTATAACTTACCATGAACCAGCAACCCATTAAAAAATGTGGCCAACACCTTTGTTTCATTGATTTGTGAAGAGGGTATGTCAAAAAGGTTGTTATCCAATACGATTAAATCGGCCTGTTTGCCAGGTTCAATTGAGCCAACTTTATGCTCCAAAAAATTCACAAATGCACCATTAATTGTATAGGCTTTAATGGCTGTAGCTAGATCAATTTCTTCATTTTTACCAAGCGGTATATTTGTAAGACCGTTGGGTTCAAGGCGGGTTACAGCAGCTTCTATACCATCTAATGGATTAACTGAGGTTACATACCAATCACTACCAAATCCGATTTTAGCGCCAGTTCGATGGACGCTTCCAATAGGGTAAAGCCACTGACTTCTCTGAGTACCGATTTTTGAATATGTGTGTTCGGTAATGTATTCATCGCGAATTGCCCAAAGTGGTTGAAAATTTGCCACTACATCTAGTTCTACAAACCTATTAATATCCTCTTCTTGGAAAACTTGTATGTGAGAAATATGATGACGACTATCTCTTATACCATTGATGTTTCTGGCATTTTCTAAAGAATTAAAAGCAACATTAATCGCTCGATCACCTATTGCATGAAAATGAATTTGAAAACCTTCGGCATCCAATGCAGCAACTGCGTAGTTAAGGTCTTTGGGTGCATTTTGTAATTCACCACGAACATTATCTTCGCGATCGGAGTAAGGTTCAATCATTGCGGCGGTGTATGTTTCGATTACCCCATCTTGCCATATTTTAATGGCAGATATATGAATTAGTTCACTCTCTTTGTGTTGGTTTTTAACATGAATAAAATTTCTTAATTGCGGTTCAAGAGGTTGCCCATTTTTCCAAAACATCGCCGTGACTACATGTAGGTTTAATTCATTGTTTGATTCAAGATATTTATAGGCGTTAAGGCCGTAATAAGGATCACCAGGTTCTAATTTTAAAATGGCATCTTGAACACCTGTGATTCCATAGCTATGAAAAAGATTCCTTGCAAACCGCAGCCCTTCAATTAGTTCTTTTTCTGAAAGTTCTGGTTGGTGTTGCATCACTAACATCATGGCACTGTCTTCATGCAGAAGTCCTGATGGTTCGTTGGATTGATTGTAACGTTCAATCTTGCCATTGACGGGATCTTTTGTTTGGGCGCTAATGTTGGAAATTTCAAGCGCCTTACTGTTCACCCATAAAGAGTGACCATCCGATGATTTGAGTGAGACCGGTTTGTTAGGCATGATTTGATCTAATAATTTCTTATCCGGAAGAGCATCAGCTGCAAAGTTATCAACAGCCCATCCACCCCCAAGTAACCACTCACTATTGGGATTATTATCAGCACAAGATTGTATTTTTATAAGAAGATTTTCAAGGCCTCTAATTTCACTTAAATTGCATTGAAGGTAAGTCACACCTCCATGGACGGGATGAACGTGAATATCATGAAAGCCAGGTAAAAGCATTTTTCCTTGCAAATCTTTAATTTGACTATTGCTATCTTCGTACTGCAAAGCATCATGATCATTGCCTACAAAAATTATATTGCCTTCTTTTATTACAACTGCTTCCGCCCAAGGTTGTTGATCGTTGACGGTGTATATTTTGGCATTTATTAAGATAAGATTGGATGGATTTTTTGTATAAGCAATAGGTATAGCAATGAGTATAGATAATATGAGAGTTATAAGAGTATAGGAGTGTATGTTTTTCATTGATGACTTATCCTTCAATCCGATAATTAGTATAAACTCTATTACAAGATCCACTAAATTAGAATAAGAGTAAAGTTCAGATGAATAAGGCGTGTATTATTTTTTGTTGTTTATTGCTAAATGATATTGTTTTTGCTGACATTCATTATATTAAACCCAGTGAAGATATCCAAGAACGCTTGCAAGAAGCTATGATACTTGCAAAGCCCGGAGATACAATCCAATTAGACGAGGGCCTGTATAAATTAACTGATGGTCTTTCTTTAACTCAAAGAGAAGTATCAATCAAAGGTGCTGGAATGTATAAAACCATACTGGATTTTTCGAATCAAATGTCTGGTGCTCAAGGTTTATTAGTCACTTCTGATGAAGTCCTTTTAAAGGATTTTGCTATAATTAATGCCAAAGGAGACGCGCTTAAGGTTGTGGGTGTCGATGGCATTTATATGATTAATTTGAGAGTAGAATGGACCAACGGGCCAGCTACCTCAAATGGTGCTTATGGTCTTTATCCCGTGCAATCAAAAAATGTTTTTATTGAAGGTTGTGTTGCCATTGGAGCTTCTGATGCTGGTATCTATGTAGGTCAATCTGAAAATATCATCGTTAAAAATAATAAGGCCATGTTTAATGTGGCGGGCATCGAAATTGAAAATTCTTTTTATGCTGATGTTTATGGTAACTCAGTGTCGAATAATACGGGGGGTATTTTGGTATTTGATTTACCAGATTTACCTCAACAGGGTGGGCATCATATCCGCGTTTTTGAAAATCAATCTTATGATAACAATACAGATAATTTTGCACCACAAGGGAATATCGTAGCTTCTGTTCCAAGGGGAACAGGTATTTTAATCTTGGCCAATACAAACGTAGAAATATTTAAAAATAATATTCATAGTAATGGCACAATTAATTTAGCGATTGTTAGTTACTTCCAAGATACCAGTGATGATAATTATTACCCTCATCCTCGATCAGTTTATATTCATGATAATATTTTCAGTGACTCAGGTTTTGATCCTGATATAGATAGAAATGAATTAGCAAAAATGCTAGTTGATCTCGCTAATGATGATATGCCAGACATATTCTGGGATGGCGTGACTCCTTTTTATCAAATGATTGTTGGTCAGCCACAAGAGGAAAGAATTGGATTAGGAGAGAATGTGGGAGCGTCATTCCTGGCGATTAATCCAATTAAATATTTATTGCCGTTTTTAGATCCTGCGAATAGGGATTATCAAGATTTTTTCACAAATAGACCCTCACTAGAGAAGGTCATTATCAACCTGCCCAATGAACGACTCTATTAAAATAAGGTTCTTTTTTTATGCTATAAAAAAATCTCGTTACATTGTGTTCCTTATTACTTTTTTTTGTTTTGGGGTGCAGGCAGATTTAAATGTTAATGACGATCTTATTTTAACTGAGGGCTTTCCTGATAAGTTATCTGCATTTAGATTTTTTGAGGACACCCGCTCACAACTGCCCGCTAAAAATGTAATTCCTTATGATTTAATCTCATCATTATTCTCAGATTACACAAAAAAAAATAGATTTGTTTATGTTCCAGACTCACTACAGGCAAAGTATGAAACGGATTCCGTATATCAATTTCCTATTGGTAGCGCTCTAATAAAGACTTTTTATTATATAAAAAACGAACAACTGGAAATGTCAGAACAACAGCTGCTTGAAACTCGATTATTACTCAGAAAAAATGATGGCTGGCATGCAGCTAGCTATGCTTGGGATGACGCTCAAGAGGAGGCAAGATTAAAGATTGCCGGTGCGACCATAAATACGTCTTGGGTCGATAAAAATGGCAAATATAGAAGTGTGCGTTATCGAGTGCCTAATAAAAATCAGTGCCAAGAATGTCATGAGGCAAATAAGCAAATTATTCCTATCGGCCCCAAAGCGAGAAACCTAAATAAGAATAAATATTATGCTGATTCTGAGGCTGAATTGAATCAATTGTATTATTGGCTAGATAAAAAAGTTATTGATTTTTATCCAGACTCACTAGATCTAGTGGTGGATTGGCAGGATAGCACAAAAAATTTAAACACCCGTGCTCGTTCCTATCTGGCTATAAATTGTGGGCATTGTCATAGTCCGCAGGGTAATGGAGCATCAAGCGGCCTTTATTTAGGGTTTACTGAAAAACGGCCAATCCATATAGGTGTTATGAAGAAACCGGTAGCGGCTGGGAGGGGAAGCGGTAATAAATTATACTCGATAAACCCTGGAAAGCCGGAAGAATCGATCCTGCTTTATAGAATGCAGTCGATGGACCCTGGCATAATGATGCCTGAATCTGGACGGTCCTTAGTGCATGATGAGGGGGTCAACTTGATCAAGGAGTGGATTCAGGAGATGCGATAGAAATGATTAATAGTCAAAATGTGAATTGCTACCTGAGTAACTCAGATTCAAATCTTCATCGATAATAATCCCATTTTCTTTTTTGTAAGTTTTCCAAAGACTTATCATTTCATTTAATTTTTGAGTATTTTTTCCTGCCAAGTCATATTGCTCAAGGGGGTCATCCTTGAGATTGAATAGCGACCAACGATCATTGCCATGTGGTTTTTCAATCCATACACTTTTCCATGCACCTTTTCTGATCGCTTTTCGATTAAATAGTTCCCAGCCCATCACATTATTTTCTGGATGTACTATATTGGTTGTTCCGTTGAGCATGGCGATCATTGATTTACCTTTAATGGGATGGATTGCTTTACCTTGATATTGTTCGCCTGGATGTATGGTTTTAGCTATTTCAAGGAATGTTGGTGCAATATCCATAATCGAAGTAAAGGTATGATTGATCGTTTGTTGTTTAAATCCACTATAGGTAACGAAGGCCGGAGATAATAAACCGCCTTCTGATGGAAATCCTTTGAAATCCTTGTAAGGAGTAGAGCTGACTTCAGCCCATCTTGGCCCATAAGAAATATGAGAATTTGCTCTGCCCATATTTTCAATGCTGTTATCAAAATTAGCAGGAATCCATGCTGCATTTTCCAGTATTACACGAGGGTCATTTCCTTCGGCTCCATTATCAGAAAGAAATACAATAACTGTATTATCAAAGATGCCTGCTTCTTTTAGGTACCTAATTAATCTCCCGATGTGATGATCTAATGCCTCGACCATTCCAGCATAAACTTCCATTCTTTTGGCTTCTTTTTTTTGTGATTCCTTGTCCAGCTCATTCCAGGTTGGCCAGAGGTCTGATGATGAAGCTTTATTGATACTAATAAGTCCAAGTTCATTTAATTTTTTAAGGCGGAGAGATCTTATATTTTCATACCCTGCATCATATTTTCCTTGATACTTCTTTATAAAATCGTCCGGTGCTTGTAGTGGCCAGTGTGGCGCAGAATAGGCGGCATAGGCAAAGAAAGGCTTATTATTATTGTTTTTCCCCAGATGACTCTTGATGTAATTAATTAATTTATCTGTATAGAGTTCAGACGAGTAAAAGGGTTCTATAAGATCAATTGACTCACCTTGTTCTCGGTAAGGTGCTTTTGTGATTACATCGCGTTCAAACCCAACAATACGCTCTTGTTTGAAATGATTGCTGATACCGTTGGCAATAACAAATGTATCGTCGAAACCACGCGATTCAGGCCCTTTTTCAAGACTTGAACCGAGATGCCATTTTCCGGACATCATAGTCCGGTACCCAGCATTTTGCAGAAGTGACGCAAAAGTGACGACATCCTTATTTAGATATCCCTCGTAACCCTTTTTCCCTATTTGATTAGGTCCTAACTCTTCTTCCATATTGCCAAGGCCAGCAAGATGATTATCTGTACCAGATAATAACATTGACCGAGTTGGTGAGCAGGTGGGAGCAGTATGAAAGTTGGTTAATCGAGTACCGGCTAACGCAAGTTCATCAAGGTTGGGTGTCATTATTTCCCCACCAAACGAACCAAGATCAGACCAACCAAGATCATCTGCCACAATCAACAAAATATTTGGTCGAGATGAGGGGGCTTCGCCATTAGAAGCAAAGAGATTTATAGGCAGAAAAATACTGAATATACCAATAAGGATGATGTCTTTATATGAATAATTAGATGTAATCACATTCTTTTTTCTTAACAAATTGCTGACAATAAAAATAACAAACTGCTAGCATTCTAACAAAATTTATTAATTAAGATATTGTAAAAGGTATTAACTTTTAGGTTTATGGGGAATTTTTTATATGACTGAGATCAAGAGCTCTAAAATTGATGGGATAGAGACATTTGAAGCTGAAATAAATGGGGAAAGAATCGAATGGGATAGTGAATTAACTTATAATTCTCACCTCCAGACAGAGCGTTTATTGTCTTCACAAATTGGTGTCTCAGGCGAGCCAGATGAGACATTATTCATCATCATTCATCAAACTATGGAATTATGGATAAAACTCTGTTTGCATGAGCTTAGAATTGTGATTGAGTGCATTAAAAGTGACCAGCTTTCAAAGTCATTCAAAACCTTTGATAGAATATCTGCAATTCAAAGACATATGATTCAATCATGGGAGATTCTAGCAACATTAACACCTCATGATTTTTTAACGTTTAGAGGGTATTTACGAAAAGCATCTGGTTTTCAATCACATCAGTATCGAGAGCTTGAATTTTTATTAGGCAATAAGAATAAAGATCTTATCGTCGTGCATAAAGATGATCAGGTCGTATATAACACCTTGACGCAAGTACTAAATACGCCTTCACTTTATGATGAAACACTTATTTTACTGTCAAAAAAAGGCTTTGCTATTCCATCGGCTATTCTGGACAGGGATTGGTCTAAGCCTTATGAAGCCTCTCCTGAAATTGAAGATATTTGGCGTTTAATTTATGAAGATACTGAGAAGTACTGGGAGTTATATATGCTTGCTGAGAGAGTAACTTCATTGGAGTATTATTTTCAAGAATGGCGATTTAAGCATATGAAGACCGTATCTCGAGTCATTGGTCATAGCACAGGTACCGCAGGATCATCAGGAGTTAATTATTTATTAAAAGCTCTTGATTTAAGCTTTTTTCCTGAACTGTGGTCGATGCGCACCAAACTAAGCACTGACAAGGAGGAGAATGGACCTCGGTGTCCATTGTGATAATTGAATTTAGAGGCTCTACAGTATGATGCTGTAGAAATTATTGCTGAAGTTGCTGGATCTGCCTCCTGGGAGGAGCAAGATGCTACCGTTACGCTCTATACTTGAGTAAGATGTTTATTTGAAACAGGATAGATACGTATGTCTTTACCAATATTTAAAGCTGCTGCCGTTCAAGCATCACCAATTTATTTGGATGCAAAGGCGACTGTGGATAAAGCTTGCGATTTAGTTGTTGAAGCAAGTACTCAAGGTGCTCGCATTATCGCATTTCCAGAAGTATTTGTGCCAGCCTACCCTTATTGGAGTTGGATAATGAACCCGGTCATGGGTTCGCCATTTTTTGAGCGACTCTATCATAACAGTGTTGATATCCCTGGACCTGAAGTACAAACTTTGTGCGAATCCGCTAAGAAAAATGACTGTTATATCGTTATAGGTGTAAATGAGAGGGGCCCAAAGAAATTAGGCACAATATACAATACCAATATAACCATCAACCCGGCTGGTGAAATAATTGGTTGTCATCGAAAATTAGTACCCACATGGGCAGAAAAATTAGTTTGGAGTGGCGGCGATGGTTCAACATTAAAAGTTCATGATACGGATGTTGGTATGATTGGAACATTAGCTTGCGGTGAAAATACGAATCCTCTGGCACGATTTACTCTAATGGCACAAGGTGAGCAAGTACATGTTGCTAATTATATAGGCTTACCCACCGCGCCAAAAGAATACAATATGGCAGAAGCAATTAAATTACGTGGTATGACACATTCTTTTGAAGGTAAAATTTTTACAATTATTTCTTGCTCTACAGTTTCTGAAGAAATTATATCTGAGATGGAGCGTTTTGTGCCTGATGCGAGGACATTACTGACTAGAAAAAATGGTGCATTTTCAGGCATTATTGGGCCAGATGGTAATCTCATGGGGGATGGATTGATTGATGACGAGGGGATTATATACGCTGAAATTGATCTCAATCGGTGCATTCAGCCCAAACAAATGCACGATATACTGGGGCATTATAATCGTTTTGATATCTTTGATTTAAGAGTGAATATAGCAAAACAAGAGCCTGTTAAATTTATAAAAAAAGAAATTAAAAATGGATCTGAGAATTATAAAAAATGATGAGGGATGATAATGAGTCACAATAAAAGCGATCCTCGAGACAAATTAAGAGGTAGATCTAATGTTAAGGATAGCAAAGAACTACTTGAATTTTATAAAAAACTTGAAGATAAATCTACAACAGCTTTTTGGCGAAGAGCGAATGATATAGAACCTTGGGAACCGATTACTAGGTATAAACCAACGGTATGGCGTTATGAAGAGCTTCGGGATTTAGTTTTGCAATCTGCAGAGCTAGTTAAACCAGAAGAGGCTGGTAGACGGGTAATAGTTCTTATGAATAACTCCGATGCTGGGCGAGAGCATACTTCTTGTGTGGGCTGGTTATTTAGTGGTTTGCAGGTCATGAAGCCCGGAGAAATTACTCCAGCTCATAAGCATACAGCTTCAGCGCAACGTTTTATTATGGAGGGCGGTGGCGCCTATACAGTAGTGGATGGCCATCAAGTGACTCTCAATAAAAATGATTATGTATTAACGCCGAATGGATGCTGGCATGATCATGGTGTTTTTGAGGATGGCCAGATTTCAATATGGCAGGATGGTTTGGATATTCCATTAATGAATTCATTGGAAACTAATTTTTACAGCGTCTATCCAGAAGAAACTCAAAAGACAAAATATAATACTGATGATTCTCCCATGAGTTATGGTGCGCCAGGCCTGATTCCGGTTGAGAGAGAACCTTGGGATAAACCATATTCTCCATTGTTAGTTTATCGCTGGGAGGATACCAAAAAGGCTTTGTATAATTTATCAAAAGCCGGTGATGGGAGTCCATTCGATGGTTATATTCTTCGTTATTCTAATCCTGTGACGGGAGGTTGGGCAATGAATACAATGGGTGCGCATATGCAAATGCTAAATCCGGGTCAACATACCAAGGCCCACCGTCATACTGGGAATGTGATGTATAACTGTGCTGGGGGCGAAGGTTATAGCATAATAGGTGGTCAAAAATATCACTGGCAAGAGCATGATATATTTTGTGTACCATCTTGGGTTTGGCATGAACATGTAAATACCAGTAAGAGTGATGAAGCGTTCTTGTATTCATTTAATGACTTTCCGGTAATGGAATCTTTGTGCGTGTATTTTGAAGAGCCACTAGATGAAAATAAAGGGCATCAAAAATTAACGAGTTAATTTATAAATATTTTTAAAGGTAGTTGATTATGAAATTAGTAACTTATCGAATGGGTGAGGAAGCATCAAGATTGGGTGTTTACTGGGAATCTTTGATTGTCGATGTTGAAGAATTTGGATTTAATGTTGGCCTTGATATGCCTGCTTCTATGCTTGATTTTATTGATCTTGGACCGATTGCGGTATCTGCTTTGTCAGAGGCGCTGTCCCATTCAAAAGTCGGTGACTTTTTGGGCGTATCAGTTCCCGCTTTAAATGTTCAATTATTAGCACCAATTCCGCGCCCAAAAAAGAATATTTTTGGGATTGGCCTTAATTATACCGAACATGTTGCCGAAGCGGCGCGATCGCTTGATACATCATCAGAGTTACCCCAAGAACCAGTCATATTTAGCAAATTTCCAACAGCGGTAGTGGGAGACGGCGATCCAATTTGTCATAATAAAAATATTACTCAGCAACTTGATTGGGAGGCAGAGTTGGCTGTAGTTATTGGTACCAAATGCAATAGAGTGGCCAAAGCTGATGCCCTTGATCATGTTTTTGGGTATACGATAATAAATGATATCAGCGCAAGAGATTGTCGTCGAGCCGGTCAGTGGGTCGTTTCTAAGTCACAGTATTCTTTTGCACCAATGGGACCTTGTATCGTAACTGCCGATGAAATCAAAGATCCGCATAACCTGAATATTACTTGTCATTTAAATGGCATAGAGAAACAAAATTCCAGTACCAAGTATATGCTGTTTAATATTAATGAGCTTATTGAAGATCTCAGCCAAGGCTTATTGCTTGAACCTGGAGATATTATTGCCACTGGAACTCCTGCGGGCGTTGGTGCAGGGAGAGAGCCTCAGGAATTTATGTGGCCCGGTGATGTTCTGGAAACTAGTATTGAGGGCATCGGAAAAATTCGTAATCCGATTGTGGCAGTTTAATCTAAGTTAAGTAATCTCAATGAAAGAGCATTATAAAATAGGACAAATCGTACCTAGTTCAAACGTCACCATGGAAACGGAAATTCCGGCAATGTTGAAAGCCCGTGAATCCATTTTGCCTCAACGTTTCAGTTTTCACTCGAGCCGTATGCGGATGAAAAGTGTTACCGAGAAAGAGTTAATAAAAATGGATGCTGAATCTGATCGGTGCGCTTATGAATTGTCTGATGCCAGGGTTGATGTTATTGGTTATGCTTGCTTGGTGGCAATAATGAGCATGGGTAGGGGTTACCATCGAGAATCGGAGCAACGTTTAGCTAAATGCACGCAACTCAATGAAGCAAGTACGCCCATTGTTACCAGTGCAGGCGCATTAATTGAGGGATTAACCGCGTTAAAAGCAAAACGTGTTGCTCTGCTTTCGCCTTACATGAAGCCACTCGCAGAAACAGTAGTTGCTTATATCGAACATGAGGGTTTTTGTGTTACTGATTGGCATACGTTAGAGATCCCTAATAATTTAGAAGTGGCTGCTCAAGACCCGAATAATTTAAAAAAACATGCGGCAAATCTTAACTTTGAAAATATAGATGTTTTGATTGTGTCTGCTTGCGTACAGATGCCATCTTTGGCTGTAATTGAGACTATGGAAAATGAATTGAATATCCCGGTGATTTCGGCAGCCGTTTGTACCGCTTATTGCATGCTAAAAGCACTAAACCTAGAAACTAGAGTGCCAAATGCAGGGGCTTTATTGTCAGGAGATTATTGAATAGCTTTTAGCACTCTTTCAGATAAATATTCGATACTGGGTCTAGGCTTATCGAAAATATTCCAACCATTAAATACCATGACTAAGCTATATTCTGGGACAATGAGTAAAAATTGACCTCCATAACCACTGCCGCTGTAAATCCAATTTTCTTCACCACCAGTGTAAGGGACGAGCCACCATTGGAAGCCAAATTTCCGTCTGCTTTCTGATATTTCGGTGTCTGGAGACATGGTTGCTGTGACCCAATCTTTATCTAGAATTTGCACATTATCCCATTGCCCATTTTGAAGGTAGAGGAGACCTATTTTGGCGAAATCTCGAGACGATAAGTAGAGGCCACCTTCAGTATCAGTTAAGCCTTTAGGAGTCTTTTTCCAATAAAAATTATTAATTCCCAGTGGTTCAAAAAGATATTTTTTAGCATACTCATCAACATGCATATCCGTAGCTATGAATAAAATATGTGAGAGTAAGATGGTTATACCGCTGTTATAAACAAATTTCTCACCAGGTTTATTCTCCATTGGTAGAGATAAGATATACCTCAACCAATCTTCACTACTTTCCATACTGGCTGCATTGTTTAATGGGTCCGTGTACGCAGTACTAGACTCATCCCATTTTATTCCGGCGGTCATTGTCAATAAGTCTCTAATTGTAATGGATTGTTTTAGAGGATCATTGAAATGCGCACTATGCTCTGGAAAGTAAATGCTTATCTTGGTGTCAATACTGGGTATTTCGTTTCGTTTAATAGCAATTCCTATTAATGCAGAAGTTACACTTTTGCTGACTGATTGAATGGTATGCAAATTAGTTTGCTTGAAAAACGGATGCCATTCAGGATCATAATAGTTATAAATAGGACGAGCTTTATCTCCGTAATTCTTTTGCATAATCTCAGCTTGCTCTGTGCGGCGATTTTTTGTTAACAAGCCATAATCATTTTCATAATACTCTTCAAATATAAGATGCTTGTTTCTGATCACTAAAAAACTATCAATATAACCATGCGCACCATTTTTGAACTCTTCATGTAGTTGTTGCAAAATATTTGAATCAACATACTGCGTTTCTGGATCAGATACTTTCCAATTTATTGGTTCAGCATTCGCGTTAATTTGCCATATTAAGAGCGTTGCCGATAACAATATTAAAGTTTTCTTTATTAGATTGGTTCTCATGACTCTTTCCTTAGAAATTTTTGCGTTTGATTTGGGCCTAATGTTTATCTTAGAGTACCGACGAAGAGTTGCCGATGATTTTTTTTGCTTCCATAAAATCTTTCGGAGAGTTTATTGCATCTAGAGCAATCATGCGGCCCTCTTTGAGGTAAGCGACTGTAAATTTTTTATTCTTGATATCTCCTTTTACAATAGTTTCATCATAATCATGAGACAGGCCAGCTGTTTGTAGTTTGATATCATACTGATCGGACCAGAACCAAGGGACTTGATCGTAAGCTTTCTTGTCACCACAGATGTAGCTTGCTGCAGTTTTGGCTTGAGCAAGAGCATTGGGTACCGATTCCAGCCGGACACGAATGTTATAAATGAAGTTCGGGTGATTACTGCAATCACCAATAGCATGAATATCGCTGTCATTTGTCAGGGTATATTCATCGACAATAATTCCGTTATTGCATGCTATACCTGCATTTTCAGCTAACTCCGTATTAGGCTCCACACCAATACCTACAACAGCACAATCAAAATCTATTTGGTTATTATTATTGAGTGCAGCAAAGTATTGTCCGTTTTGCTCTTTGAATCCTGATACTGAGGTATTAAGTCGGATGTCGACGCCATGATGCGCATGAATTTTTTGGTAAAAATCAGAGATTTCTTTTCCGGCAACTCTAGCTAGAACTCGATCTAAATTTTCAATAATGGTTACTTTTGCTTTTTGTTTTATCGCTGATGCGGCTACCTCTAGACCAATATAACCAGCCCCAATAACGAGAAGTTTTGTATCGGCATTAATGCTCTCTCTAATAAGATCGACATCCGTCAGTGTACGTAAATATTTAATCTGAGGTAGGTTGCAACCCTCAACGGATAGATATTTTGGCCTTGTGCCTGTTGCAAGGATCAGTTTGTCATATTTTATCATTTTGTTATTATCTAACTGAATTAGTTTGGCACTTCTATCGATTGAGATTGCTTTACAACCAAGATGAAGGTCTACAGTATTTTTTTCGTAAAAGTCGGGATGTCTAAGCGCCAGTTTTTCACTGGCAATTTCACCTTTGAAATAACTTTTCGAAAGAGGGGGGCGTTGATAGGGTAGGATATTTTCATCTCCTACAAGAGTAATACTATCTTTCCAGCCTAATTTACGAAGACTTGTTATTGTCTCAACGGCGGCATGACTAGCGCCGACTATCACAATACTTTTCACTTTAATTACCTATTCTTAATTCTTAATTAAGCATCCTACCATTTATGTCTTTATTGAACCTTCTATACGTCCTTATCCCCCCCCTCACGCATCGATGATCGCAGAGGCTGCCCTTTGTCCGTCGTTCCACGCACCGTCGACGTATCCATTGCGATCGGAGAGAGCTTCGCCCGCGAGCAAGATCCGACCGGCGATTGGACGCTGCAATATTTCCGCCTCGTTGCCGAGTGTATCGAGGGAACTGTGCGAGTAGGCGCCGAGCGCGTAGGGGTCGTTCCCCCAGTCGGTGGTACTAAGATCGATGGGATCGGGGACG
>JAPKEL010000085.1 GCA_028822065.1 Woeseiaceae bacterium
ACCTGAAGATCAAAGCCTTTTCCAGCAGTATTTCCAGATTCTGGGCTTAATCTTGCCATAACTTCATTTTCATTCCATTGACCTATTGCAACAGTATCTGCACCCATCGGCTCCAATACTTCAACATCAAATTTAATTTGTTGGACAAATGAATTATCGGCGACTAAAGGCTGAATTTCTGTCAGCATTTCTGGTCTTATGCCTAACAAAACAACATCTAAATTCGAATTATTTAGAACATCTTTACAGGGGATTGATAATTCATATTTTTGACCGCCACTCTCAATTATTAAGTTTTGATCTTTAACAATACATTCAATAAAATTCATGCCAGGTGAACCCATAAAATCAGCAACAAAATGACTTACTGGATCATTATAAATCTCATAAGGCGTCCCTACCTGCTGTAACTCACCATCCTTAAGAACAGCTATCCGGTCTGCTAAAGTCATCGCTTCAATTTGGTCATGTGTCACATAGACTATAGTTGTTCCAATTCGTTTGTGTAATTTTTTTATTTCAGTGCGCATCTCAACTCGAAGTTTCGCATCTAAATTTGATAAAGGCTCGTCAAATAGAAATACCTTTGGTGATCGCGCTAACGCCCTTCCCATAGCTACTCTTTGTCGCTGTCCACCTGAGAGTTGACCTGGTTTTCTATCCAATAAATGATCAATTTGAAGAAGTGAGGAGACCCTTTTAAGGATTACTTCTTGTTCATTTTTTGGCATTTTGCTCATCTCTAGCCCGAAACAAATATTTCTTGCCACATTCATTGTCGGATACAAAGCATAAGATTGAAACACCATCGCAATATCTCTATCTTTTGGGGATTCTTCGGAAACGTCATTTCCATCGATAACAATTTCACCCCCAGTTAATTCTTCTAGTCCAGCAATCAAGTTCATTAATGTTGACTTACCACAACCTGAAGGCCCAATAAGAATTAAAAATTCTCCATCTTTAATATCTAGATTGATGTCCTTAAGTACCTCAGTTTCACCAAAAGATTTTTTAATACCATTAAGACTTATACTTCCCATTTTGTTATCCTGTATTTATTGATTGTTTCAAATAATAATTAAAATTACTTTTATCCTTTTACTGCACCCGCTGTAAGGCCTCGAACAAAATATTTACCTGCGATTACATATACAGCTAAAGTAGGCAAAGCGGCAATAATAGCTGCAGCCATATCTACGTTATATTCTTTACCACCAACCGAGGTATTAACTAGGTTGTTCAGGGCTACAGTGATTGGTTGGGTCCCAGAGCCTGAATAAACGACACCAAATAAAAAGTCGTTCCATATCTGAGTAAACTGCCAAATTATTGTGACCACAAAAATTGGAGTAGACAAAGGAATAAAAATATGCCTAAAAATTGCAAAGAAACCTGCTCCATCGAGTTTTGCAGCTTTCACTAACTCTGTTGGTATGCCTACATAATAGTTACGGAAAAATAGTGTTGTAAAAGCAACACCATAGATGACATGAACTAGCACTAACCCAGTTACTGTATTTGCCAATCCCAACGAACCTAAGAGTTTAGCCATTGGCAGGAGAATAACTTGAAAAGGAATAAAACAGCCAAACAATAAAGCTCCAAATAAAAATTCACTTCCTTTAAATTTCCATTTAGCTAAAGCATAGCCATTAAATGCGCCAACAATCGTTGAAATTATGACTGCCGGGAATACAATTCGAACACTATTCCAAAAATATGGAGCCAAACCTTTACACTCACTACCGGTGCAGGCTGATGACCATGCCTTCTTCCATGCATAAAAAGTTGGATCAAGAGGAAGTGCCATCAAGTTGCCACTTCGAATCTCTTCAATATCCTTAAGAGATGTTGTAAACATTACATATAGGGGTGCTAAATATATAAATGCAAAAAAAAGTAATATCATATAAATTAATGTACGCCCAATATTGATATTTGTTAGTTTAAAACTACTCATGATTCTTTCTCGCGTAATTCAGAATACAAATAGGGAATTAAAACAGCCAGCACACCAAACAACATAATCATTGCACTTGCTGCACCGACACCAATTTGAGACCTATTAAAGGAATAGGTGTACATAAAATTTGCTGGTAAATCAGATGCATAACCTGGGCCACCACCTGTAAGCGCTTGAACTAAATCAAAACTTTTAATGGCAATATGAGTAAGGATGACAATGGCACTAAAAAAAACTGGCCTCATTAAAGGTAATATAATGTGCCAATAAAGTCGAAATGTTGACGCTCCATCTATTTTGGCAGCCTTAGTAAGGTTGTCATCGACACCTCTTAATCCCGCCAAAAAAAGCGCCATTACAAAACCACTAGATTGCCATACTGCAGCAATCACTATCGTATAAATTGCCATATCCGACTCAACAAGCCAACGAAACTCAAATCCTACAAAGCCCCAATCATGCATCAGTTTTTCAATGCCTAGACCAGGATTAAGGATCCACTTCCACGCGGTACCAGTGACAATAAATGAAATTGCCATAGGATACAAATAAATCGTTCTTATTGCACCCTCAATACGAATTTTTTGGTCAAGGAATATTGCTAATAAAAGGCCTAATATAAGCGCAATAATTATAAAGAGAATTAAAAAAATAAAAAGGTTGTCAACTGCCACATCCCAACGAGGGTTATTAAAAAGTCTAACATATTGATCGAGACCAACAAAGTCCCATTGAGGCATCATTTTACTTTTCGTTAAAGAGATTAAGCCAGTCCAGATAATAAATCCATACATACAAACAATCATCACAATTGTTGTTGGTGCTAAGACTATTTTTGGTAAGTTTTTCTCTAGAAAATTAAACATGTGGATTCATTTTATTATGAAAATATAAAAATGGGGCGCCTAAATTAGGCACCCCTGGTATATATCTAAACGTTCTACCAATTAGGCAAGGAGACGCGCTAATTGATATCTACCTAGATAATCCGATCTACATTGCTGCAGACATCGAAGCCACCAATTGATCAGCACCTTCTTGTGCACTCTGGTCAGAGTTAAAGAAGTTTGT
>JAPKEL010000035.1 GCA_028822065.1 Woeseiaceae bacterium
TGGCTTCCCGTCCTCATCCAATTCTATGAACTCATCATCACTAAGCGCAACTTCTGGAAGAGAGGTCTTTCCATCCAATACTGCTTCTGCCATAAAAGATGTGTATAGTGAGACAGCTCTTATAGCGTCATCATTACCTGGGATCACGTAGTCAACAAGATCGGGAGAGCAATTTGAATCAACAACACCAACAACAGGAATACCTAGTTTTTTTGCCTCACGAATAGCAATTTCTTCATGGCCAACATCCACCACAAAAAGGGCATCCGGGATGGATCCCATGTCCTTGATACCGCCAAGACTTTTTTCTAATTTTTCAGCTTCTCTAGTTAAACCTAATATCTCTTTTTTGGTCAACCCTTCAAAACCACCCTCTTCGGTCATTTTATCTAAATTTTTCAATCTCTTTACTGATTGACGTATTGTCTTATAGTTAGTAAGCATTCCGCCTAACCATCGATGATTCACATATGGCATCTCACATCGCTCTGCTTCAGATTTTACTGTTTCTCTAGCGGCCCGCTTGGTGCCAACAAACAATACCTTGCCACCATCTGCAATAATAGCTTTGATAAATGCATAAGCATCCCTAACCATAGGAAGACTTTTCTCTAAATTAATTATGTGGATTTTATTTCTTGAGCCAAAGATGTAGGGTGCCATCTTGGGGTCCCAATAACGAGTTTGATGTCCAAAATGAACACCCGCTTCAAGCATTTCACGCATAGTTATATCTTTCATTTTTCTCTCCGGGTTATGCCTCCGTTTACCCCATTATACAACTTAATTATTAAACTAAGCACCCAGTATTATGTGACGATAAACGTGTGGATTATTTGCCTCAAGGGCGGGCGCTTTATAACATATTCATAAAAATCGAACAATATTTATAATTAATAAAAATTAATGGTAAGCCTATTAAATTAAAATATTTTAACGAAATATTTATTCTTACCGGTTAAACTAGGGCATAAAGAGACAATAAAGAGATTTCCCTTGAAATGACAATAACAATAAAAAATCCACAAGAACAAGAAAAAATGCGTAAGGCTGGGAGGTTAGCCGCAGATGTTTTAGATATGATCACTGATTATATCAAACCAGGAATTAGTACTAATGAACTAGATGACATATGTCATAAGTTCATCACTGAAGAACAAAAAGCAATTCCTGCCCCACTAAATTACAGGGGATTTCCAAAGTCAATTTGTACTTCATTGAATCATGTCGTTTGTCATGGAATCCCAGGTCAGCGAATCCTAAAATCCGGGGATTGTTTAAACATCGATGTCACAGTCATAAAAGATGGTTTTCACGGTGATACCAGCAGGATGTTCTTTGCCGGCAAACCCAGCATAAAAGCACAAAGGCTCTCTGATATAGCATATAAAAGCATGTGGTTAGGTATTGAGCAATTATCTGATGGTAAGTATTTAGGTGATATTGGTTGCGCTATCCAATCTTATGTTGAAAAAAATCGATTCTCGGTTGTCAGAGAATACTGCGGGCATGGTATTGGACGTGTGTTCCATGAAGAACCGCAAGTATTGCATTATGGCAAACCAGGAACAGGAGTAAAACTTAAGGCTGGTATGACATTAACCATAGAACCAATGGTTAATGCAGGCAAGAAAGAAGTTAATCTCCTGCCTGATGGCTGGACCGTGGTTACCAAAGATCATAGCCTTTCGGCACAGTGGGAACATACTATACTCATTACCAAAAATGGTTTTGAGGTTCTTACATTAGGTCAAGATCAAAGATAAAATCGACTGAAATGACCCCGAAACAAACCATTAATACAAAAGAAGATTCTGATATAAAATGGCTATCTGAATCAATAAAAAAAAAGAACACAATAACTACTTTAAAAGCATCTTTAGCCAAGATAGACAGTAATTTCACCAAACGCTTTATTAAAAATGAAGCTATAGAGCATTTAGTTCACTTGCGCTCTCTTGCCACAGATGAAATCATTCTCCATCTATGGGATGCAAATAAATTAAATAATTTCTCTGATATCGCCTTAATTGCTGTCGGAGGTTACGGCCGTGAAGAACTTCATCCTAAATCAGATATTGATATAATGATTTTACTGAAATCCAAAATATCAAAACAATTCAATGAAAGTGTTTCTAATTTTTTAACCAACCTTTGGGATCTTGGCTTCGATCTTGGTCATAGTGTTCGCACACTAAAAGAATGCAAAACTGAGTCAAGAAAAGATTTAATCACCATAACAACACTCATGGAATCCCGACTATTATCCGGGGATAAAAATTTACATAACACCATGAAGAAAAATATAAAGCCCAATGTAATGTGGTCATCTAAAAATTTTTATGCGGCAAAAAGAAAAGAGCAGATAGAAAGACATCTACGATCCGATAATACAGCATATAAACTTGAACCAAATGTTAAGCTCAGCCCAGGTGGATTAAGAGACATTCAACTAATAGGTTGGGTAGCAAAAAGACATTTTCAAGTTAATGATATAAATGAGCTCATTGAGCATAAATTTCTCACTATCGGACAATTAAAGAGACTGAATGAAGGTCGGCGTTTCCTATGGAAAATTCGCTATGGGCTCCATGTAATAGCAAATAGAAGGGAAGATCGATTATTATTTGATCATCAGAAAAATTTAGCTGAAATGCTAGGTTATGAGGACGCAACGTATACACTCGCCGTAGAACAGATGATGCAACGCTATTATAGAACTGTAATGGATTTAAGTCGTATTAATGAAATGCTATTACAACAATTTGAAGAGGCTATTTTATTAAACCCAAATGCAAAAACAATTACAATCAACGATTCATTTCAAATAAAAAACGGTTATCTTCAAGCCGCTCATGATGAAATATTCAAAGAAAATCCTTCTGGATTATTGGACATATTTCTTTTATTACAACAAGAATCAAAAGTAATTGGTGTAAGTGCTTATACCATTGGGTTAATAAAAAGAAATTTACATTTAATCGATGACGAATTTAGACAAAATCCAAAAAATCATCGTTTATTCCTGAGTATTTTAAAAGCCCCTCAAGGTGTAACGCATGAGCTAAGAAGAATGAATTTATATGGGGTGTTAGGTCTTTATATACCAGCATTCGGCCGAATAGTTGGTCGCATGCAATACGATTTATTTCATGCCTACACCGTCGATGAACATACTCTTTTTGTGGTAAGTAATTTAAGGCGATTTGCATTATCAAGATTTGATCATGAATATCCGCATTGCAGTAAATTAATGCAATCACTTGAAAAACCAGAAATTGCTTATCTTGCAGGACTTTTTCATGATATCGCAAAAGGTCGTGGTGGAGATCATTCTGAACTCGGCGCTATTGATGCTGAAGCATTTTGCCTTGAACATGGCATGAGTAAGTATTCAGCGAAAACAGTTGCATGGCTAGTCAAGCATCATCTTTTATTATCAATGACCGCTCAAAAGAAAGATATTAGTGATCCATCAGTTATACATGATTTTTCTAAATTAATTGGAGATAAATTACATCTTGATTATCTTTATATATTAACCATTGCTGATATAAGAGGTACCAATCCAAATCTCTGGAATTCATGGAAAGCTACTCTTTTTTATGATCTATACAGCCTTACAAAACGAGCTTTAAGGAGTGAGTCGGAAAACCCAATTGATCGAGATCAATTGATTGCAGAAAAAAAATCTGAATCGCTCGAATTATTAACGAAATTATCCATAAAAAATAAAGAAATTACTACTATTTGGAACCTACATAAAGAAGAGTACTTTATAAGGTATCGTGCAAACGAAATAGCCTGGCATACCGAAAAATTACTCCACAATGATAATTGTAAAAATGGTTTTATTGACATTCGCGAACAAATCAACGATGAAAGTATTCAAATTGTATTGTATACACCTCAATCAATGAGAACCTTTGTAGCAACAACCGGAATATTAGATGGGCTAGGAATGAATATTTTAGATGCCAGAATCGTTCCGATGAATAATGACTTCAGCATGGATACCTTTATCTTTATTAATAGCGACAACATTAATCAAATAGACCCAAAAACATTAGTAAAAATAAAATCGAAACTCTCACACTTCCTTGAAAATTCCAATGAACCAAAGATTCAAGTATCTCGTCGAGTTTCGAGGAAGGCCAAGCATTTCTCAACAAAACCGGAAATTATATTTAAATTGGATAAAAATAACAATCGTACGATTCTTGAAATAGTAACTAAGGACCGGCCCGGTCTACTCTTTAAGATTGGGCAAGTTTTTACTAAATTAAATATCAATATTGAAACCGCTAAGATTGTCACAATTGGTGAAAAAGCTGAGGATGTTTTCTTTATTGTTGATAAATGCAATATGCCATTATCAAAAAAATTAACAGCGCAACTTAAAAATGCTTTAATCGAATACATAACCGAATAATAAGCAATAAATTCATATGATTACTTTATACGGCTTAAAGAATTGTGATAGCTGTCAAAAAGCTAAAAAATGGCTCAACTTTAATAATGTTGGTTATACTTACCATGACATCAGACAAGATGGATTAAATGAAGCCACTTTAATGTTATGGTCACATTCAATTGATCTTGAGATATGCCTTAATCGACGCAGCACCACTTGGCGAAATTTACCTGACACCGATAAAAATAAAATAAATAACCAAAATGTTATTAATTATTTTCTCAAGTACCCCACTTTAATTAAACGGCCAATACTTAAAAATAATAATTCGATTATTATCGGTTTTGACTCTAAAGTGTATGCAAGAGAATTAAGATAAATTTTTTTAATTCTCTTACAAACCATTTATAATAAAATTCTTATGCAAAATATTAATACACAAAAACTCTATCTGATAGGTTTCTTAACCTGTTTAATGATGATGGTATATGCTTTATATGCTGAACATCAGCTATTACTAACTCCCTGTCCTTTATGTGTACTTCAAAGGTTAGCTGTAACGATTACTGGAGTTTTATTCCTGATAGCTGCGTTACATAACCCGAAGAGCATTAAGCGCTACATATACTCAGCTTTAATACTTGGCTCCTCTTTATCAGGGGTTGGTGTAGCTGGGTGGCACGTCTATCTCCAAAATCTTCCTATAGATAAGGTACCAAGTTGCGGGCCTGGCTTTGATTATCTAATTGGTAACTTCCCATTAAGCGATGCTTTATTGCTAATATTTAGCGGCTCTGGTGAATGTGCGTTAATTGACTGGAGCTTTATGATGCTTTCCATGCCTACTTGGGTAGTCATTTTCTGCCTTGGATTAGCTGCGTTAAATATTTTTGCAAGCATTATCTCAGACAATAAATAAATGCTTAATGATCTTTAAATAAATATCAGTTAATTCAGGTGTATCAGAGATAGGTATAGATTCATTTATTTTATGAATCGTGGCATTAAGAGAACCTAACTCGATAACCTGACAGCCCATTGGAGCAATAAACCTTCCATCTGAAGTACCTCCATCTGTTGAGAGTATCGGCTCCCTGCCGCAAAGATCAAAAATTACTCTTTTAACAACATCAGTTAAGTGACCTTGTTTTGTATAATAAGGTTCTCCAGATTCGCGCCAAGTTAACTCATAGTTAAGCGCTTCTTTATCCAGTAAGTTATGTATATGTAATTTAATTCTTTCGTAATTCCAACCAGGGTTATACCGAAGATTAAAGATAATCTTTAATTCTCCAGGTATAACATTAATAGCATCACTGTTACTTGATATATCTACAATCTCAAAACTCGTTGGTGGGAAACATTCACTCCCTTTATCCCATGACTCGCCTAAGAGGGTTGAAATCACTGGTGAGGCTAAGCGAATTGGATTATTAGCGAGTTGTGGGTACGCCACATGACCTTGCACGCCATTGATTGTTATAAATCCAGTCAAAGAACCCCTTCTACCAATCCTTATTGTATCACCTAGAAAATTTTTACTAGATGGTTCACCAACAATACACCAATCAATTTTTTCCTTTCTTTTTTTAAGCTCTTCAACGACCTTGAAAGTCCCATCATGAGCGAGCCCCTCTTCATCGCTCGTAACTAAAAAAGCTAATCTACCTTTAAAATGATGGTGATTATTTATAAATATCTTGGCCGCAATTACCATTGCCGCCAAACCAGATTTCATATCTGCGGCACCTCGACCAAAAATAAAATCCTTATCAAGAGTTGCTTGAAACGGATCAAAATTCCAATCTTTAAGTGGTCCTGGTGGAACAACATCTGTGTGGCCAGCAAAACAAAGTGTTGGGCCATCATTATCGCCAATAGTGGCCCATAAATTTCTTACTTCTCCAAAATTTAATTCCTCACAAATAAAACCAACAGATTGTAAATGATGCTTTATTATATCCTGGCAACCGGCATCCTTCGGGGTAATTGACTTGCAATTAATTAATTCGATTAATAATTGATTTGATGAGTGATTTTCAATAGTCATATCAATTCCCATAATACTAACTAAAAGACTTATAAATCAAAAAACCTTCAATTAAGTATTATTTATTTGGCTTTGAAGCCACTTCTTGCCTAATATAATCTAAGATTAGATTTTCAGGTTCAATCATTGCTGAAACGAAATATTTACGCTCAGCTAAAACAAGTAAGTAATTCGCTCTGGGATAACCAACCCCTCCCTCTAGATCGATCGTAAAATTAATATTTTTAATGCTTTCAGGATTTCTAGTAAATCCAATTCCAACTATATTTTTTTGTTGATTTGAATATTCGTTAGCACACTCAGAAATAGATTGTAATTTAATTGGTGACAATACTTCGGTCACTCCATCCAAATTAAGCTTATATTCACCAATATAAACTTCGTTCATTCTTGCATCCTGAATAACGACAAGTTCATCCAAATCATGAGTTAATAGTATTTCTAAAGCAATAGTCTCCATGGAAGAGACAGGGATAATTTTTATATTACCTGCAAATGCTAACCCTTGGGCGACAGATGCGCCAATTCGCATACCTACAAATGATCCTGGGCCTATACCCAAGACCACTGCATCAATATCATCTATAATTATTTTTGCATCATCAAGTAAACCAGATATAGCCGGTAACAAAACTCGCGTATGACTTTTTGCTTCAATGAAATGTGACTCAAAAATCTTTCCATCTAAATTAATCGCTACAGAACAGGCTGCGGTAGAAGTATCAAGAGCTAATAATTTCATGAAAACTGACTCATTAACTGGTGATTCTGGATGATTTGTGTGCTTCTAAGAAATCATTCACTTCGGTTAAGGATTCGGTTGATCTCATCGGGGAGAGACCATCAATAAAAGTCTTACCATAATTTTTATTTTTAATTCGAGGGTCGCATAATACCACCAAACCATAATCCTCCTCGTCTCTCAATAAACGACCTACCCCTTGCTTTAAAGCCAAAACAGCTGTTGGTAATTGATGCTCAATAAAACCATTCCCACCATTTTTTTTAATATATTCCAAGCGTGCCATCATTAATGGATCGGCGGGCGATCTAAATGGCAGTTTATCAATAACCACCATATTTAATGCTTCTCCTCGAACATCAACCCCTTCCCAAAAACTTCCAGTACCAAGTAATATTGCATTTCCATCCGCTCTAAATTTTTTTAGCATATCATCACGCGGTGAATCGCCTTGAACCAGTAATAATCTCCCATTTAATATTTTTTGTTTTGCTTTAAACCAAGTTTTAGCTTTACTTAATGCATGGTGACTAGTAAAAAGAAAAAAAATACCGCCTGATACTAACTTTAAAAGAGGTAATGTTGCCGCGAGCATTTTTTCGGTAAATTTTAAATGAGATGGTTCAGGCAGACCTGAAGGTAAATAAATCAATGCATTATCTTCCAATGCAAAAGGACTTGGAAAAGAAGCTTCCGTAGCACCAACAAGACCAATTCGTTCCTTGAAATGACTAAAATCCTCGCCAATAGCTATGGTTGCAGATGTAAATATCCATGATTTTTTTGATTTTAAAAATAACTCACGGAGCTTCACACCTACATCTAATGGCGTAAGATTCAACCTTAAGCTACGTGATTTAATATCGACCCAACGCAACCCATCACCATAATCCTGATCCAAAATACTCGACATACGATTAAAATATAACTCAGTAAGTTCATATTTTTTTTCGATAGTATCGGCCATGTCTACTAGCGGCATTAATACTTGACCAAGATTTTTTAAAGCCTCACAGATATTTTTTATCGAAATAATAACCTCTGTTTGAATTTGAGCAAATTCATAGCGTCCTTCTTTTTTAGGGGCAGCAATCAATAATTGACGGATTGCTTTTTTGAGTAAATCAATTTGCCTGAGAACTAATGGCTGATTTAAGGGAATTGCAATTACCAATAGTTCATTACAAAGCCTCTCAAGCTCTATATTTCCAACACTCACCCCAAAAAATTGAGCTGCCAAATCTGGAATTTGGTGAGCCTCATCCAATATCATGACCTTTGTATCTGGCAGAAATTCTGCAAAGCCCTCTTCTTTCATGGTGAGATCAGCTAATAGCAAATGATGATTAATTACAATGAGATCTGATTCTTGAGCAGTCTGTCTAGCTTTCATGACATGACAATCTTGATAATCTGGACATTTTCGCCCTAAACAATTATCGATTGTAGAAGTCACTATAGGCCAAACCATCGAAGTCTCTGGAACATCAGCTAACTCAGTCTTATCTCCCGTAGCTGTCTGATGCCTCCATTGACGCACTAAACCAAGGTCTCGGGAAATAAACTTATCATTGGTGGATGCTAATTCAAGCCTATTAAGACAAAGATAATTTGATCTTCCTTTTAATAAAGCGGTGGCAATAGGTCGACCAATCGCCTTACTGATCAGCGGTAAATCTCTATGATAAAGTTGATCTTGAAGATTCTTTGTTCCAGTTGATATTATAACCTTTTGACCGCTGACCATAGCAGGAACCAAATACGCAAATGTTTTACCAATCCCCGTTCCCGCCTCAACCACTAAGTGCTGGCCTTCATTTATGGCATATGCAACTTCCTCGGCCATATCGGCTTGGCCCTGCCTTGATTGAAAACCGTTAAGCAGCTCATCTAGGGGGCTAGAGGGTCCAAAGAATTCAGTTAAATTAATCATGTGTAATCTTCACTAATAAATATATACAAAATAAATAAGAAATAATTTTTTATAGTCAGATTGATTTAATAAGATGAGATATTACGCTACAATTAGTTAAGTTTTTATCTTTAAATAGATATCAATCAAAGATTCAACCTAAAATTCGAAAAAAACTTCAAATTATTAACATTGTAAGAGCATTTATGACCACTTCTTTATCTTCATTACAAAGCTGGATTGACACGATAGCCGCGCAAACTCTTCCTGATAATATACATTGGTGTAATGGATCAGAAGAAGAATACAATCTTCTGATTGAAAAAATGAATAATTCGGGTGATTTACAAGAGCTTAATAAAGAAAATTATCCAGACTGTTATTTACATAGATCTGATCCATCTGATGTGGCTAGAGTTGAGCATTTAACTTTTATTTGTACAAAAAATAAGGATGATGCAGGTCCTAATAATAACTGGATGGCGCCCACTGAGGCGCATCAAAAAATTGATCGCCTCTTTGATGGTGCGATGAAAGGAAGAACGATGTATGTTATTCCTTACTGCATGGGCCCTATTGACTCACCATATGCTAGGTGTGGCATAGAGATTACAGATAGTGCTTATGTAGTGGTCAATATGAAACTGATGACTCGCATGGGAAGCCTGGCGTTACAACGAATTGAAAGTGAAGGTAATTTTGTGAAAGGTCTACATTCCACCGGCGAACTTGATCCTGAAAAACGTTTTATTATGCATTTCCCAGATGAATTGACGATCAAGAGTATCGGCTCTGGATATGGTGGAAATGCTCTATTAGGCAAGAAATGTCATGCATTGAGAATTGCCAGCTGGCAAGCAAGGAAGGAAGGCTGGTTAGCTGAACATATGTTGATTGTTGGGGTAGAGAGCCCGCAAGGTGACACTCATTATATAGCCTGCGCCTTCCCATCAGCTTGTGGGAAAACTAACTTAGCGATGCTTATTCCACCCAACTCACAGCCAGGCTGGAAAATTTGGACACTTGGAGACGATATCGCTTGGTTGCATCTTGATGAGCACGGCCAAATGTGTGCTATTAATCCAGAAGCTGGTTATTTTGGTGTTGTTCCTGGGACCAATGCAAAAACCAATAAAAATGCGTTTGACATGATCAAAAATAAAACTATATTCACCAATGTGGGTTTAACTGAGAATAATGAACCATGGTGGGAAGATAAAGATATTGGCAAGCCTACGATTGACTGGAAAGGTAAGCCTTTTGATGCTGCTAATAGTCCTGCAGCGCATCCAAATTCAAGATTTACTGTATCGGCATCAAACAATCCAGCTTATTCGAAACTTGCTGAAGCGCCTGAAGGGGTACCTATCTCGGCAATCGTTTTTGGTGGGAGACGTAAAACCCTAGCACCATTGGTATATGAAGCCAAGAACTGGGAGCATGGGGTACTTGTAGGTGCTGGCGTAGCATCAGAGACCACGGCAGCAGCAACTGGTGAAGTTGGTGTAGTAAGAAGAGATCCGATGGCCATGAAACCCTTTTGCGGATATAATTTCGCTGATTATTGGGATCACTGGCTTTCATTCTCTAAACGGTCCAGCAATCTACCCAAAATATTTCATGTAAATTGGTTTCGTCAAAATGAAGCAGGAAAATTTCTCTGGCCTGGATTTGGTGAAAACCTTAGAGTGCTTCGGTGGATTATAGATCGTTGTGAAAATCGTGTGCCTGCATATACGACCGCAATAGGGAACTTACCGAACGCTAAAGATATTGATATCAGTGACTTAGATATCTCTAGTGAGGTCCTAGAAGAATTACTTTCTGTAAAAAATAATGAATGGCTTGATGAAATAAATTCAATTGGTGAATATTTTAAAAGTTACGGTGATCGCTTACCAGATGCATTGAATCAAGAATTTATAAAGCTTAAAGCCGGGTTAACCTAGAATTTATTTCTCTGCAACAATATATGCAATCCAAGCTAGATCAGGCTCTCCTTTATTATTTGAGAAAAACTCACCGTTGCCTTCTCCTTCATCATCTTCACCTTCCCAGTAAAAATTTACCTTATTAAAACCAGCTTCCAAGAGTAATTCCTTGATTTCTGGGGCACTCCAAAGTCGCCACTTATAAATAAAAGCATCTTCAATCACTGATCCATCAGAAAATTCGAAACTAATTGAACATTGAATAAAATGAGATAATGGATGAAACTCTGATTGATGCCAAATATAGGTAAATTCATCATGCTCAGTTTTTTCAATTAATTCTTGGTGCGCCTCTGGACCTCCAAATAAATCCAAAAAGAAAATTCCATCCGGTTTTAAAGTACTTAATGAACACTCAAAATAATCACACAATTGTTCTCGAGTGTTAAAAACAAAATAACTAAAATTAAATGCCGATAAAATATCTACAGATACAGGTTGCATGGTCATTACGTCAGCTTCTATAAGTTCTATCCTATTGAACTCATTATTTGATAATTGCTCTAAGCGATTTTCTTTCGCCCATAAAAGTACAGATGCATCATTATCTATACCTATAGCATCGTAATTCTTTCCCTGTTTAACCCATTCACACGATGAATTCGCGGTTCCACAAAAATCTTCACGATAAAAATATGCCAATTTACCTTTTAAATGTTTGTAAGTTTCTTGCATAAATTCGATTTCATGCTCAACATTCTGCACCGATTGCTCATATAAATCATGAATATCTGCTCTATTAGCAAGAGATAATTTCTTATTCTTCAATTTATTCTATGCCGCCTGAGAGAGTTTCTTTTTAGCATTTTGCAAAACCTCGATCCCAGCTCCTTCTATATGAGCATGAGTACTTAAATACCTTCTCCATGCCCTAGCGCCAGGCTGTCCAGCATAAAGCCCTAACATATGTCGAGTAATATGCTTAAATTTAACCCCAGCTTTCATTTGTGATTCAATATAAGGGTACATCTTCTCAATAATATCCTCTCTAGTAGTATTGCTTTTTTTATGTGACGCATTTAAAATTCCTAGCTCATACAAAAACCATGGTTGATGGTAAGCGTGACGGCCAATCATGACCCCATCAAGTAAAGCTAAATGCTCCTCGCACTCCTTTACACTATTGATACCTCCGTTTACTGAGATATGTAAATTCTTATAATCAGATTTCAGGCGATACACTCGATCGTAGTTTAACTTAGGAATAGAACGATTCTCTTTTGGGCTCAACCCCGACAAAATAGCTTTACGTGCATGGATAATAAATCGACTGCAACCAGATGCTGCAACAATTTCAATAAAATTACACAAGAAATCATAATTATCTAAATCATCAATACCAATTCGAGTTTTAATAGTAACCGGTATATTTACTGCTTCAATTATGGCGTTAGTACATTCTGCTACAAGTTTTGGTTTAGCCATTAAACATGCGCCAAAAGAGCCTTGTTGCACTCGATCACTTGGGCAACCGATATTTAGATTAATTTCATCATAGCCATAATCTGCACCTATTATGGCGGCTTGTTTCATTTTACGTGGATCACTGCCACCAAGTTGCAATGCAATGGGATGTTCCTCATCATTATATTGGAGGTATTTCCTTTTATTACCAAAAAGCAAAGCATCAGCAGTAATCATTTCGGTATAAAGTAAAATATTTGGATTCAATAATCTCATGAAGTATCGGCAATGAGAGTCCGTCCAATCCATCATTGGTGCGACGCTGAAAGCCTTATTAAATATCATTTTTATATTATACCAACTTTAATATATTAGGCCTCATTCTGAGGTGTTTGATTTCTAAAATAACTGGAATTTAACAAAATTATAAAAAATTTGAATTATTTATTTTATATATATTCATCAAAATGCTATATATAAAAGAATGATTAGACCTATTTTATTTTTATTAATTTTATTTTTTCCATTCTTGGTTATCTATTTGCATAAAATAAATCAACAGAGAAAAAATAAAAATCCAAAAGAGAAGTGGAATTATATATACATTATATTTATATTTTCTTATGTTCTGTTTATTTTTTATACTGCAGAGGTATTTAACGCTTCAATCTAAATAAGGCCAAGCCCATTTATGAAAAAACAATTTAACAATTTTCAAGATTTCTATCCATATTATATTCAAGAGCATAAAAATAAATATACAAAGCTTGTTCATTTCATTGGCTCTTGGTTATTTATTTTTTTCATTTTAAACTTAATTTACAGTCATGAAGTCAAGAACCTTATGTTTGCATTTGTTTCAGCTTATGGGTTTGCTTGGTTTGGACACTTTTTTATTGAGAAAAATAAACCCGCTACTTTTTATCACCCTATTTATAGCTTTATGGGTGACTGTGTGATGTTTACAGAGATACTTAAAGGAAAGCATAAAATTCTTTAAGCTACTAAACTAATCAAATGAAGAGGAGAATATCCTTCTTTTAAATTAGTATTGATTGTTATACAATAATTTTATAACGCCGATTTGATCAGCTTGCGGGCGTTTAATAAATACAGCTAAACAGACGTAAACCTGTTGAGCTTTGCTTGCAGGTTTTTTT
>JAPKEL010000011.1 GCA_028822065.1 Woeseiaceae bacterium
TAAAGGCTGTCACGGCTTTGCTCTCGAGTCATTTCTATCAAACCAATCTGAGAGATAGGAAATATATGATGTTTCAAGGTATCCGAGAGCATTATTTCTTTAAATTTTTCATAAATAGTTCTATTAAATCTATCACTAGTCATATCAATTAAATCGATTACAATAATACCTCCAATATTCCTTAATCTCAGTTGTTGTGCAATTAGTTTAATCGCTTCACTATTTACATGAAATGCCATTTCATTTTTACTGCCTTTCCCTGAAAAACTTCCACTATTGACATCAATAGTAGTCATCGCTTCCGTGTGATCGAAAACAATACATCCACCTGTTGGCAAACTAACAGATCGATTTAGTGCGCTTTGGATACAATTTTCAATATTATACTTCTGAAATATAGGTTCACTTGCATCATAAAACTCTAGATTTGTTTGACTATCGGGAAAGAAATCAATGATGTATTGACTTAACATTTGTAAGCTACTTTCTGAATCGACTCTTATATTCTTAACCGTTCTAGCCGGCGAATCTCTATATACTCTAGCTGGTAATGGCAAATCTTCGTAAACACAGTTTCCAGACTTAGTAGATTTTGATTTTTTTTGAATGTAATCCCATCGCTGACACAAGCCCTCTAGATTTGCCAATAAAATATCATCACTAACATTCTCTGCCATGGTTCTAACAATCAAACCATGAGATAAGTCATTTTTAATTATAAAATCAGACACTAAATTATTTAGTTTTTTTCTCTCTTTATCGTTTTTTATTTTAGATGAGACGCCTATGCCCTTATCATTTATAAGGTATACAAAGTAACGTGAAGCTAAGGTTAATAATGTTGTTACTTTTGCCCCCTTATCACCAACCGGATTTTTAACTATTTGTACTAGATGGTTACTACCTTCAATGAGATTATGACGCTGTATTTCTGGAATAGTTAAATAACCATCATTATCATCTGGTATTTTTGAAAAAGGCATGAACGCCGCCTTATCAATACCTATATCAATAAATGCAGCCTTGATGTTCGGTAACAAGCGAATAACCTTACCTTTAAATATCTTACCAACCAAATCGGGATGCTCTTTTGATTCACAATAAATTTCTTGAGGGACTTGGTTTTCAAGTAAAACGCCCCGAGTTTGATTTGCGGTAATATTAAAAATCAATTCGGACTCTATTGTCTCTTTTTGCAAAATAATTAACCTCAATTATTAGATAAATACTTCCATCCCAGTAAGGCTAATAAGTTAATACTCTCGAATATCGGTAAGCCAACTACTCCAGAATAACTACCTTCAATACGCTCAATCAACATAGCGCCTCTCCCTTGGATCGCATAAGCGCCTGCTTTATCAAGGCACTCACCACTATCATAATAGTCATTAATCTCTTCAATAGTCATTTTTCGGAAATAAACATCGGTTTTAGATAATCCCGAGTGCACCTTGTTCTTGTAACGCACGGCTATCCCTGTAAATACCTGATGCTTCTTTCCGGATAATTGAGTTAATATTTCAATAGCATGATCTTTAGAAGTTGGTTTCCCAAAAATCATAGATTGCTGAGAAACGACTGTATCTGCAGCCAAAATTATAAAATTATCGGCAACCTTATCATTAACAGCTGCTATTTTTTTCAAAGCAAGTCTCGTCGCCATCACTTCAGCCGATTCATCTTTTCTTCTACTTTCATCAACATCTACCGATTCAGAAAAAAAATCAATACCCAACTCACTCAAGATTTGCTTTCTTCTGGGAGATCCTGATGCCAAATATATAGTTCTGTTTTCGATACACTATTCCAGGTATTTTATATGCGATGGTAGGGATGCTGAGACATTAATGTCCACACACGATATATTTGCTCAATAAATATTATCCTTACCAAGCCATGCGGTAAAGTCAATTTAGTAAGCGACCAACACATATCTGCTCTTTTTTTGCATTGATCAGATAAGCCATCTGGACCACCAATCACAAAACAAAATCTATTATTAATTACACTTAAGTTTCCTAATTTATCTGACAAGGCTTGAGTAGTGAAATCTATGCCATGTTCGTCCAAAATAATTAATTGCTCATTATCTCTCACTTCAGATAATATTTTTTCTCCTTCTTTTTTTATCAAAGAAACGATAGATTCATTTTTATTTCTCTTTAGAGTTGGAATTTCATGAAGACTAAAATTCCAGTGTTGTGGCAGTCTCTTTACATAATCTTGAAAAGCTTTTTTTACCCATTGCTGCTGTTTGGTACCAACGACAATTAACCGTATTTGCATTGTTTAATTATCGCCTATCCAGGCTTTCTTTATCGGTTGAAGAGACCATAATTTCTCAAGATTGTAGAATTCTCTTACTCGAGGCAGCATGATATGCACCAATATATCTGCAAAATCAACCAATACCCACTCGCTCCCCTCTTCCCCTTCAACTCCAATGGCACGTTTTTTATTTTTCTTAGACTCTTCAAGTAGGACCTGAGATATTGCTTTTACATGCCGAGAAGATGTTCCACTTGCTAGTATCATAAAATCTACCGTGGAAGTCATGCCTCTTACATCCAGCGTGGTTATATCTTTAGCTTTAGAGTTATTCAGAACTTCAATAATTAATTCATTATGCTCAGTTACATTCATTTATTATTACCATTTTATAAGTTGATTATTTATCTTTACTATAACAGCCGCTTTCATCAATTATATTACATACCGTATCTGGCATGAGAAAACGAGGCGTTCTTCCAGTTCTTACAAGCTCCCTAATGTCGGTGGAAGCAATTTCTAATTGAGTAACATCATGAATGTATATATGTCCAGACTTTGATTGGTGTAGATCATCAACTCGATGCGTTCCTCTATCTTCAAGCAACTCTCCAAGCGGACCAATATCTGGTGCGCGCCATCCTGGTCTATGCGCTACTACAATATGTGCGAGCTCTAATATTTCACGCCATTGATACCATTTAGGTAACCCTAGAAAGGCATCCATCCCTATTATAAGCGCAAGTGACCTCAACGGAAAATCTGTTCGTAAGGTTTTTAAAGTATCTACCGAATATGATGGACCTTCCCGATATAATTCACGGTCGTCAACTACAAACCCTCGTTGACCTTGAGTGGCAGCATTGACCATAGCAAGTCTTACTTCACTATCAGCACATGGATTATCTCGATGCGGGGGTTTACCACAAGGCATAAATCTCACCTCTTCAAATTTCAATGCTTGTAGCATTTCATAAGCGGTTCTGAGATGACCATAATGAATGGGGTCAAAAGTCCCTCCAAATACTCCAATTGGATTCATGTTTACTTTGCTCTCTTGAGCTTTAATTCTATCATTTAGGCTGCCTTATTATATGCAGATAATGAAAGAATTATATTTCTTATTAATTGCCATTTTTCACCCTTAATTTGGCCTTTTGCCACATTATCTGCATTAGTACATGCTTTTATCATAATATGGAAATCTTTTGTTTGATGGCGATTAAGGCATGATAAAACTATATTTTGACGAGATGTCCAAATACGATAGTTCCGCATTAGCTCATTCTGATTCATTCCTGAATCAACAGAAAAAGAGAGCTTGCTTAGCAATCTTAATTCTCTATTCAACGCCCATATAACAATAATAGCATCCATGCCTTCATTTTGAAGGCTTAATAAAATCCTCAAACTGATCTTGATGTCACCTATTAAGATAGAATCAATTAACTTGTAAACATCATATCGACTATCATCGGACACCACTTTTTGTATATCAGCATCGCTTATATTTCCTTTATCAAGATATAGTTTTAACTTTTCAATAGCTTGTGCTGCCGCCAAAAGATTCCCTTCTACCCTATCAGCTAACATTAATATTGTTTCTTTTTTTGCCGTTAAACCAACAGCCTGCATTCGCTTTTTGAGCCATATAGGAAGTTCATTCTCATTTAACGGCCATACTTGAATAAAACCACCCTCACTTTGAAAAAGTTGACACCACTTAGTGGCTAAAGACGCCTTATCTAATTTTGGGGCAGAAATTATAAGCATCAAATCCTCATTCAATCTGCCGACTAATTCAATAATACTCTTAATACCCTCACGACCTGGTTTGCCTGAGGTAAGTCGTATTTCAATAATTTTTTTTTCTGAAAAAAGCGAGAGATTATTACTAGCGCTTAAGATTTCCTGCCAGTCCAAGGATTGCGATTGATCATAAGAATCCCTGACAGAAAACCCAGCGTTAAATGAAACACGCTTCAATACGTCGAGGGACTCTTGAACTAAAAGATGTTCATCACCCGAAACTAAATAGCAACGAAGTAATTTTTTCTTAAGTTCAAAAGGAAGATTTGCGGGAGTTATTTTCATGACGGATTAGTTTATCTATTCTTTAAATTTCATATTCTAGTGATTTTTGTTCAATCTAGTTGATCTAGAGAAATTGATCTATTTTCTAGAAGAACAGGAATTCCCTCCTCAATCGGATATAAAAGCAAACCATCCTTAGTTATTAATGCATCTAGAAGCTTCTTCTTTATACTCTTTTTTTCATGATTAGTAATAGATCCATTCTCTATTGCTTCATTGAGAGCGGTTAATTTTTTTTCAGTTACCTTGGACAAAGGCTGTCGCGTAACTGGGCAACACAAAATATTCAATATTTTTTTTCTCATACCAATCCTAAATGCAAACTAAATTAAAAAAATGCCTCAACAAGATTGTTATGTTATATTATATCAAAATAACAATCTAAAATTCCCTTATATACCAATATAACTTAAAATTTCATGCAGAAAACCGATCTTAAAACAAAAAAATTAGATAATATATCTATCTGGCTTTCAGGTTTCTGTGTAATTCATTGCCTGGCCCTACCGGTTATAACAATCGGCATTCCTTTATTCGGTGAATTTTTTGATAGACACTATCATGCGATTATGTTGTTTTTGATTATCCCTATTAGTGTTGTTGCGCTTTCTAGAGGTTTTCATAATCATCGAAAAATTTTAATAAGTGGCCTCGGTTATTTTGGTGTTGTAATGATTCTCATTGGTGGAACCATCATACATAATCAATACAGCGCACTAACCGACAGTCTAATTACAATTTCTGGCTCGGTAATACTGGCTTTGGCACATTTTTTGAATAACCGGACTGATCATCATCACTCAGTATCCTGCAAATAATTAAAAAATTTATTCCTCCTCTGGTACCGGATCAAAACCTGAACCCCCCCATGGGTGGCACTTAGATATTCTTTTCATAAAGAATATTAATCCCTTGATTAATCCGTGACGCTTGATGGCTTCTTCACAATAATTTGAACATGTAGGTTCAAATCGACAATTCATTCCCAACAATGGTGAAAGTAAAAGTTTATAGATTTTTATGAGACTTATTACTAAATAAGTAAAAATTTTAGTCATGATCTTCTATTGACTGAACTGCATGAGATTTTATAGCGGCCAGCATTGATGATAAACCATTACTTCTGGTAGCACTTAAGTGCTGCTCAAGCTGCAAAGCCTCAATAAAATCAATGGGCGCCTCAAGAATATCTTGAGGTTTCTTATTGCTATAAATTCTCAGTAAAATTGCAATTAATCCAGAAACGATTGCAGCATCACTTATTGCCCGAAATAATAAGCGCTCATTATCTGACTCACAAATCAACCATACTTGTGATTGACAACCTTTAATTTTGTTATCATTTATTTTTTCCTGTTCGGCTAATGGGCTTAAACGCCTCCCTAAATCAATAATATATTGATATTTATCCATCCAATCTTCGAAGAATGAAAATTCATTAATAATCTCAATTTGACTTTCTGTTACTTCATTCATAAAACCACATCCAAATTATCTATCAAAGTGCCAGCGGACTCCCGCTGAAGTGTCTTCGATGCTAATACCCTCATCTAATAACTGATCACGAATTTGATCGGCTTTATTAAAATCTTTTATTAAACGTGCCTCGTCTCTTTGAGCGATTAAATTTTCAATCTCACCTTCAGAATATTTGCATTGAGCTATTTGAGAAAACCATTCATTGGCATCTTTTTCAAACAGACCTAAGATTTTTCCGGAGGCATAAATCTGAGCAGCAATATCTTCTCGCTCATTATTATCAAGAGTTTTATTTAATTTCTTAGCAAGACTAAATACTTCTGCCATAGCCATTGGTGTATTTAGATCATTAGATAAAGCTTCTAAAATTATAGTCGGTACTTTTGTATTAGCGATTTTTTGAGGTGAAACTCGAATATCACGTAAAGCACCGTATATTCGATCAAGCATTTTTTTAGCGGCCACGAGGGTTTTCGATGACCATTCTAATGGCTGACGATAATGTGCAGTCAAAAGTGCCAGTCGAATCACTTCTCCAGAATGATCTTTCAATAAATCGCGCACTAAACTGACATTACCCAATGATTTTGACATTTTAGTATTATCAATACTTAAAAATCCATTATGTAGCCAATATCGACTGAAGGTCTTCCCTTGATGTGCGCATGTGCTCTGGGCTATTTCATTTTCATGATGAGGAAAAACTAAATCTTGCCCTCCAGCATGAATATCAATCGTTGTTCCGAGGTGTTTTTTTATCATTGCAGAACACTCTAAATGCCAACCTGGTCTACCTCTTCCCCAAGGAGAATCCCAACCAGGAAGTTCAGGTGTAGATGGTTTCCATAAAATAAAATCATGTGCAGATTTTTTATACGAAGCTACCTCTACTCTGGCACCCGCCATCATCTCACTTAAATCTCTTTTAGAAAGTGATCCATACTCACTATAAGTCGATACTTCAAACAAAACATGACCTTCAGCCTGATATGCATTCCCAGCATCAATCAATTTCTCAATCATAATGATCATTTCACCAATATGCTCTGTAGCTCTTGGTTCAATATCGGGTGATTTGACTCCAATAGCAGCCATATCAGTGTTATAAGCTTCTATATATACCTCGGTAATTTCACTTATACTTTTATTAGATTCTATAGCAGCTGCATTAATCTTATCGTCAATATCAGTGATATTTCTTGCGAATACAAGTTCATAATTTTGGCGTAATAAGCGGCCCAGTAAATCAAAAACCACGGCTGGCCTAGCATTGCCAATATGAGCATAGTTATAAACCGTAGGTCCACATAAATACATAGTGACTTTTCCTGAATTAAGTGGTTTAAATTCTAACTTTTCACCACTCAATGTGTCATAAAGGAAGAGCTTCATTGTCATATACCTTCATCTCACTATCAAAATTAGATTGAATGCAATTATAATCGGATTAGTAAAGAAAACATCTATATATAATGAATTCTATTATCGCATAAAAATATTAACTCATAATTTTTGCATGCTCACTAAGCTCTTAATACCCATGTGATATTACCTCTTTCATCCAATATATTTTCTTTTTGGAGCCACTTTCTTGAATCGCTGGCATCATTTCTAAACCATTCATTCGTGGATCCCAAACGAAAACTATACCCCCAATCATCCATATCTTGCATCAATGTTATATGATTTAATCCCACAAGAGATTCTGCCAACAAAATTTGTAAATAACATACGGCAGATTCTTCATTATCATTACTTTTTGCATCTTTAATCAGATTTAATCTTCTGTGTTCAGGCATACAAATCAGGTGAGAGAATTCATGAAGAAAAGAATGCAATGGAGTTATTTTTTTCACAAAAATTGTCTTGCCTATCAAACCAGCCTCAGGATCACCCCAAAAACTTGCCGGTATTTCTTCATTATCTGCAAGAATTGTAAGTTTTAAGTGATATTTTTCAATAAGGTCTTGAAGTTCTTTGCTTTGAAAATCACCAACAGTCAAGCATTGTCGCACTTTCTTCTCATTTACTAATTTGATGATAATTGGTTTAAAACCATTCGAACTAAGTCATCAGCAAGCGCCTCAGATAACATCTCTTCCTCTTGAGATTTACCAAGAACTAATTCCTCATTAAATGTATAACTCCTGGTTAATACAAGCTCACGCGGGGTAATTGAAATTTTTCCGTATTCTTCCAAGCCAAAAACAATTCTATAAAAAATCTCATACTCAGTGGCGATATTTCTAGCAGAAACGGATAACACACGTCTGCCCGTTTCATCCTCAAAAATTTTTAATATCGCCGAAGCATCAGTCCTTGATTTAGCTATCTCAATATCTTTAAAAGCTAACTCTTTTTTAAGTCTATGAAAGAAAATACTCCGATTATTATTTGTTTCTATGTAAGTCTCTTGCATACTCTCGGGTAATTTCGCAGACTCTCGTAATTGAAATCCACAAGAATTAAGGTTCAATAGAACTATAAATAAGAGAATATTTCTATACAACCACATTAACCAATTTTCCCTTTATATAAATCATTTTTTTGATTAACTTTTCCTCAACATGTCTCAAAACATTTTTATCGGCAACGACCATAGCTTCGATCGTTTCTTGTGGTGTATCAATATCAACAGTAATCCTACTTCTAAGCTTACCATTTACTTGTATGATTAATTCAACCTCATTTTTAACAAGTACAGACTCATCCATTTTTGGCCATGAAGAATAAATCAAGGCCTCTTTATGTCCCAATTCACCCCATAAAGCATGACAAATATGGGGAGTGATGGGCGATAATAATAAAACTATAGACTCTAAAGCCTCTTGAATTACAACTTTTCCTTCTTGGTTTTCATTTTTGAATTTATTGATTGCATTTAGTAACTCCATTACCGCTGCAATAGCTGTATTAAATTTATATCGCCTCCCTATATCATCAGTTACCTTCCGAATGGTTTTATGTGTTTTATAACGAAGCGCTTTTTGCTTTTCATTAAAATCCAAACTCAGATCTAATTCTAATACCGAGTCATGATTATCTACTGCGGTCCACAAGCGACGCAAGAAACGATGTGCGCCCTGCACTCCATCATCCGACCACTCAAGAGCCAATTCTGGTGGTGCCGCAGACATCATAAATAATCGGACTGTATCTGCGCCAAATTTCTCAATCAAGCCTTGCGGGTCAACAGTATTTCCTTTTGCTTTTGACATTTTAGCGCCATCTTTCATAACCATCCCTTGAGTCAATAAATTGGTAAATGGCTCACTAACATCTGATATTCCTTCATCTCGCAATAACCTTTGAAAAAATCGAGAATATAATAAATGCAAAATAGCATGCTCAATACCGCCCGTATATTGATTCACTGGCATCCAGTATGATTCGCGTTTGTCAAGCATCGATTCCGAAGCATCAAAACTTGCGTATCGAGAAAAATACCAGGAAGATTCAAAAAAAGTATCGAAAGTATCAGTCTCACGTTTTGCATTCTTACCACATTCTGGGCATTTTGTATTATAAAAATCTGGCATATCCTTTAACGGGGAGCCGGTACCACTAAATTGTACTTTCTCAGGAAGAATAACAGGTAGTTGATCCACTGGGACTGGGACTGCTTCACAGTCTTCGCAATAAACTATCGGTATCGGTGTACCCCAGTATCGTTGCCGGGAAACACCCCAATCTCGTAAACGATAATTAACAACTTTTTGCCCTTGTTTTTTAGTTTCAAAATAATTAGCAATAACTTCAAAAGCATCCAAAGATGATAAACCGTCATAATCGAGTGAATTGATTAGAGTTCCGTATTCTAGATATGGAGCCTTATCAATATCAATCACAGCACCATCTTTCGGCTCAATTACCTGCTTAATATCCAACCCATAATGCTTAGCAAAATCCCAATCTCTTTGATCGTGACCAGGAACCGCCATGACAGCGCCACTCCCGTATGTCATCAATACAAAATTTGCCACCCAAATTGGAATTTTCTCTTGTGTTATAGGGTGTACTGCAAATAAATTTAATGGCAATCCTTTTTTCTCCATTGTCTCCATCATGGCTTCTGCAGTTTGATTATTTTTACACTCTTCAAGAAAATCAGCGATCTTAGTATCCTGCTTTGCTGCCTTTAGCGCGAGCGGGTGTTCTGCAGCTACCGCCATATAAGTCACTCCCATCAGGGTATCGGGCCTAGTGGTAAAAACCGTTAAACTGCTATTCTTAAATTCGAGCGGAAAAGCAAACTCAATGCCTTCGGATTTTCCTATCCAGTTTCTTTGCATTGTTTTAACTGATTCAGGCCAACCATCAAGTTCATCAAGTGATTCTAATAACTCTTCTGCATAAGCAGTGATCTTCATAAACCATTGTGGAATTTCCCTTCTTTCAACCAAAGCATCTGAGCGCCAACCACGCCCATCAATTACTTGTTCATTGGCTAATACTGTTTGATCCACCGGATCCCAATTCACAATCGAATTTTTTCTATATACCAACCCTTTTTCAAAAAGACGAGTAAAAAGCCATTGCTCCCACTTATAATACTCAGGTTTACAGGTAGTAACTTCTCGATTCCAATCATAGGCATACCCCAATCTTTTAAGCTGCTCTCGCATATAATCTATATTTTTATAAGTCCATTCCGCAGGAGCAATTTTTCTTTTAATAGCGGCATTTTCAGCTGGCATACCGAATGCATCCCAACCCATTGGCTGCAATACGTGCTTACCAAGCATTCTTTGATAACGTGCAATAACATCGCTTATAGTAAAGACTCTTACATGGCCCATATGCAATTGACCACTGGGATAAGGAAACATTGTCAAGCAATAGAACTTCTCTTTCTCACTATCTTCTTTGACGACAAAGCATTGCTGATCATCCCAATAATTCTGGGCTATTTTTTCAATTTTCTCTGGGTTATATGTTGTGGTCATTTGAATAATATTTTTAATTGATTCACTAAAAGCTCAATTCTCAACCAATGATTAATAATAGTCTATAAGAATTTCTGATACGTTTGATTTGGTCGAATTTTAGGGTAATTGTCTGTTTATATTTTAACAATACCTTGCTCTCTGAGGTAATTTACAATAATTGAAACTTCATCAGCGAGCTCCATCTTATCACTATGAAGATGAATCTCTGGGTTAATTGGTATTTCATAGGGATCATCAATACCTGTAAAATTCTTAATTTCCCCAGCTCGAGCACGTTTATATAATCCTTTTGGATCACGGGTTTCAGCTGTTGCTAGAGGGCAATCTACAAAGATTTCAATAAACTTTAATTTTGCCTCAACATGTAGCTTACGGACATTATCTCGATCGTCTTTATATGGACTAATAAAGCTTGATATAGCAATAATTCCCCCGTCTCCAAATAACTTTGAGACCTCGCCTACTCGTCTTATATTTTCTTGACGATCTTGTTCTGAAAAACCTAAATTCTTATTTATCCCCAAACGAACATTATCCCCATCTAAGCGATAAGACAAAACACCAAAACTATGCAAAGCTTTTTCAAGAGCTATCGCTATGGTACTTTTTCCACTTCCAGATAAACCTGTAAACCAGATCGTCGCACCAATTTGCGGTAAAATTTTATATCGATCCTTTCTTGAAATCTCACCTTCTTGCCAAAACACATTAGTTGCTTTTTGTTCAATTTTCACGCTGCTCTGATCCTCTTAACAATAATTTACTTTATTATATATTGACCTTACCTATACGTCTCATAATCATGGGAAGTTTTATTCATATTGGATTCTTTTTCTTAGGTATGCGTGAGAATATCAATATCAAGCTACTTAAAATCAATATTGGCCAATTTCCAAATAACACATAAGGAGTTGATCCTAGGCGAGGTTGAATATCGGCAGAAAGCATTGCAAATACAAATTGTTCTGATCGTTGATTCACCTCTCCTCGTGGTCCAATAAATGCGCTAATTCCATTATTAGTGGCGCGCACCATATCTCGACCAACCTCCAAAGAGCGCATACGTGAAACTTGTAGATGTTGATAAGGTGCTATCGAGTTTCCAAACCAAGCATCATTGCTTACATTTATTAAAATGCCTGCCTCAGGAAAGGCATATAATTGCTCAGATCCAAATGCAATCTCGTAACATATTGCCGTAGCCAATAATAAGTCTTTATTGAATTCTATTAATGGCTGTATCTGATCGCCTTTTGATAAATCAGTATTTGGTAAACTTTGTAATCGCATCCATTGCCTGATGAATCGTGGAACAGGAAAGTACTCACCAAATGGTACTAAATGTCTTTTTCGATAATATTGCTCTCTTTTGCCATCTAAAAACAACATACTATTGAATAATTGATCGGAATCTTTATTTTTTTCAAGGACGCCAAGTGCAATTTTCTTGTTTGACTCTTGAGCTTCTTTTTGGATGGATTCAAGATATACTTGAATATCTCTAGTGGTTGCAGGGACAGCCACTTCAGGCCAAACGATAAAACTATTTTTTGGGGAATTCTTTGTTGCTTGATGATAAAGGTTAAGCGTCTTTGGAAATTGCTCGGCGGTCCATTTTAAATTCTGAGGAACTCCACCTTGAATAATGACCGTTTTTATTGGTTGTCCTGAATCATTAGTCCAACTAATTAAATTTAACCCAAAACCCAATACATAAGGCACGCTCATTAATAATAACGCCAATAAATATTTTTTCTGCAGAACAAAATATATAAAAATCGTAGCACTAATTGATACACACCAAGAAACACCGAGCACTCCAAATAACGGGCCCCAACCTGATAAAAAAGTATCTATTTGGCTATAACCAACACTCATCCAAGGGAAGCCAGTAAACATCCAGCCCCTTAACCACTCAAATAAAATCCAGATTGATGGACCTATAAAAATTAAGACAATAGTACGTCCGTTCGCCCACCAAGAAATTAAGTATCCGGCCAATGCAAAATACGAAGACATTAATATAATCAATCCAAGCATTAAGAAAATAGCTATCCAAATAGGGGCCTGACCGAAAGAATGCACTGAAATATAGATCCAATAAACGCCAGTTAAGAAGTGCCCTAAACCAAAACTAAATAGATAAGAAGCTGATAGTTTTGGTGGCATTTTTAGGCAGCAATAGAAAATTGGTGCCATTATAAATGGTGCGAGATAATAAAGATTAGATGGTGAGAAGACTAAAGTGAATGCCATCCCAAGCAAAAAAAATGAAAAAAATACAAAGTATGAAAAATTAGATTTATATTGTGTAAAATTTATTTTTTCAAGCATATTCAAATAACATCTCAAACATCATTCTCTTCTTTACATTAATTTGCACTTACTCTTTTGACTGATAATATTTCTATACGTCTTCGATGGGTTTTGATGACAGAGAACTTAAAATTAGAAAAAATTAATTTTTCTCCATTTCTTGGTAATCGTCCGAATTCATGCACAACTAGACCACCAATTGTATCGTAATAACTATGCTCAAGCTTAGAGTCAAAATATTTATTAAAATCCTCAACTTTTGTGAGTGCAAGCACTAAATAATAATCACTACCATCATTACTTTCTTTCTTTTCGATATACTCAAGTTCTTGTGGGTCATGCTCATCATCAATTTCACCGACAATTTCCTCAAGAACATCCTCGATAGTAAGTAAACCAGAAATACCGCCATATTCATCAACCACAATTGCCATGTGATTGTGACTATCACGAAATTCTTTCAATAAGGTATTTAATCGCTTAGATTCTGGAATTACTGACAATGGACGAATATAGCGTTTAACATCAATAGCATCGTCAGCAGCATCTTTAAAATGCCGCAAAAGATCTTTTGCTAGCAAAACACCAATACATGCCTCACGATCTTTACTCATTACTGGAAATCTTGAGTGGCCAGATGAAACAATAATTTCGAGTATTCCTGTTAAGGAATCTGCATTATTGATGACGACCATTTGCGATCTCGGAATCATCACTTCTCGGACCTGAGTTTCAGCTACATCAAGAACTCCTGATACCATTTTCTCTTCATCAGAATCTATGGCACCCTGGGTATTTTGAAGTAACTCTTGAATCTCTTTCCGATTAAGAGGCTCACTTTTAATGGCTCGTTTAATACGCTCCATAAGCTCAAAGATACTTTTGCTGATTTTAGGTTGTTTTTTATCGTTCATCTATAATACTAGTATTATTTTTAGAGAGAAAAAGATCAATCTAAATATTTTAATTAAAATTATAACTTCACATCTAGAGTTATTCATTTGTAAGGATCAGAAAAACCTAACTTACTGCATATCGCTCTCTCAAGATCTTCCATCCTTATCGCTTCATCATCATGAAGATGATCATAATCAAATAAATGAAGAAGCCCATGCACAAGCAAATGACACCAATGTGCTTTTATGGTTTTTATTTGAGCTTGCGCCTCTTTATTTAAAACTGATGCACAAATAACAATATCGCCAAGATGGTATGGGCAGCCTAAAGGCCAGTCAAATGATTCATTCATTTTTGATGGAAATGATAAAACATTTGTAACTACATTTTTATTTCGGAATTCATGATTGAGCGCTCTCATCTCAATTTCATCAACTACCCTTAGGCTTAACTCAAAGTCATTATTTATTTCTGTGACATTATGATTAACAAAGCTCAAAGCACAATAAAGCCATTCCTCAATGATATTATTTATTGGTATCTCTTCACCACTTGAATTATTTATATCAACAGATAATATGTATTTTCTATTAGTCATGCATCCATTCAATCAGAATTTTCAGATTCATAAGCTTCTATGATTAATTTTACTAAATCATGCCTAACGACATCCTCTGGAATAAAATAAGTAAATGAAATATTATCAATTTTCTTAAGAATATTCGCACAATGAATTAAGCCAGATTTTTGTCCCTTAGGAAGATCTATTTGAGTAATATCGCCCGTTACAACAGCTTTTGAACCAAAACCAATTCGCGTTAAAAACATTTTCATTTGTTCAATAGTTGTATTTTGCGCCTCATCCAAGATTAAAAAAGATTCATTAAGTGATCGCCCTCTCATAAATGCCAATGGAGCAACTTCTATGAGATTTTGCTCAATTAATTTAGTCACTTGATCAGAACCAAGCATGTCATATAAAGCGTCATACATTGGACGCAAATAAGGATCCACTTTTTGTGACATATCACCCGGCAGAAAACCTAGATTCTCGCCAGCTTCTACCGCAGGGCGAACCAATATAATTCTTCTTACTTCATCATTTTCTAATGCTTGAATTGCACTAGCAACAGCCAAATAGGTTTTACCTGTTCCAGCAGGACCTATTCCAAAAGATAGATCATCCTCCTGTATGGCGGCTAAATAGGAGTTTTGATTTACGCCTCTAGGTCGAATAAGTTTTCTAGCAGTTTGAATTTGATAATCATGATTATATGAATCATCAGTATTATCTAAAAAATTATCATTTTTCTGCATACAAAACTCCTGCAAAACAATATGTACCTGTTCTAGATCTATAGTTTGATTTAAAGTTAAATTATAGAGAGAGAGAATTACTTTGTTTGCTGTTGATATTGCTAATTTATCGCCTGTTACCCTAAAAATATTGCCATGACTTAAGATATCAATTTTTAATTGATTTTCAATGTGTCTTATATTTTCATCAAATTGACCACATAAATTTGCCAGTCTCTTATTGTTAAGGGAATCAATGGTAATTTCTTGTGTGGTAATCAATTTTTGTTAGCTACGTTAAATAATAAGATCAGACATCAAGCTATAAAAGCCTGCCTCGAAGCGAATTAGGAAGGGCCTCGGTAATCAACACGTCAACAAATTGGCCAATACAACTTTTATTGGCAATAAAATTAACCCATCGCATATTTTCGGTTCTTCCCGATAATTCAGATAAATTTTTCTTAGAATGCCTCTCTACCAGTACTTTTTGGCGCGAGCCAACCATAGATTTACTGATGAAAGATGCCTGTGAGATTATCTGTGCCTGTAAGGTGCGAAGACGCTTTTTTTTAATTTCCAAATCAATACCATCTTTGAGATTTGAAGCTGGTGTTCCAGGGCGTCGACTATAGATAAAGCTAAATGATTGATCAAAGCCAACATCTGTAATTAATTTCATTGTTTTTGAAAAGTCTTCTTCAGTCTCACCAGGGAAACCAACAATAAAATCTGATGAAATAGAGATATCAGGTCTCACTTTCCTTAATTTTCGAATTTTTTGTTTGTATTCAATTGCTGTATGACCACGTTTCATTAAAGCAAGGATGCGATCTGCGCCGCTTTGCACTGGCAAATGCAAATAATTGGCTAATTCAGGGTTATCTGCATACGCTTGAATCAAGCTATCATTAAATTCCACAGGATGTGACGTTGTAAATCTTATGCGATCGATCCCATCAACCGCTGCCACATAATAGATTAATGTCGCTAAATCAGCAATCTGACCATTATGCATTAGACCTTGGTAAGAATTAACATTCTGGCCTAAAAGATTTACCTCCCTTACACCTTGCTTTGCTAATAAATAAATTTCAGCAATAACATCATCCAATGGGCGACTGATCTCCTCTCCACGTGTATAAGGAACAACACAATAAGTACAATATTTACTGCACCCTTCCATAATAGAAACAAATGCAGAAGGGCCCTCTGCTCTGGGCTCAGGAAGACAGTCAAATTTCTCTATTTGTGGAAATGAAATATCAACAATGGTTTTTTGTTTCTTTTTTGCATCTTCGAGCATACTTGGCAATCTATGCAAAGTTTGTGGTCCAAAAATAAGATCTACATAAGGCGCCCTCTTACCAATTCCGGCACCTTCTTGACTAGCCACACAACCTCCAACACCAATCATCAATTCAGGTTTTTTTTTCTTCAATGATTGCCAGCGACCCAATTGCGAAAATACTTTTTCTTCTGCTTTTTCACGGATTGAACAAGTATTTACCAACAAGAGATCTGCTTCTTCCGCCGTCTCAGTTAATTCATAACCATGAGATTCTTTTAGAACATCGGCCATCTTCTCAGAATCATAAACATTCATCTGGCAGCCCATTGTTTTTATAAATAATTTATTATTCATTAGCAGTTCATAGAAAAATAAGGGATATTTTTATACCGCCTCAAATTAGAGGTTACTCGATCATTAATTGATTGATGATTACAAATTTCTAGAAGGGGATATCATCATCAAAATCATCAGAGCCCTGTTTTTCTGGCGTTGAAGTTGTATTTGAAGACGACCCTTCTGGTGAAGATGGAGCCGAATTACCGCCAGAAGACCTAGATCCTAGCATTTGCATTTCATTTGCCACTATCTCGGTAGTCCAACGATCCTTACCTTCTTTGTCTTCCCATTTTCTAGTTTGGATTTTTCCCTCAATATAAACTTGAGATCCTTTTCTAAGATACTCTGTCGCTATTTCTGCCAAACGATTGAACATCACCACACGATGCCACTCAGTTTTTTCTTTTTGCTCACCAGATTGTTTGTCTTTCCATGACTCATTGGTAGCTATACTTAAATTAGTAACTGCAGCATTACTCGGCGTATAACGAGTATCAGGATCGGCACCCAAAGTCCCGACTAAAATTACTTTATTAACTCCTCGTGCCATCTTTTATTCCTCGTTTTAAATGTAATTAAATTAACTTGTTAAAAATTATTCTTTCTATATGTCTATTGTAGAGCTTTGATAGCTCTAATTACCAGTAAGTATCGATTTTTATTTAGTCAATCCTTGGCATACATTAAAGATACCAACCAAAATAAGATCAAAATTGAAGTGAAAATAAATATATCCTGTGATCCTAATAGAGCCATTAACCATCCGCCTAGTAATCCACCTGAAAATGCCCCTAAAAATTGAAAACTAGAGAAAATTCCCAATGAAGTTCCTCTCAGTTCATCATTTGCTAGGATAGATAATCTTGCAGGTAGCGAAGCTTCCATGAAATTAAATCCAGCAAAGAAAATCGCCAAACTGAAAAATACCATCAGCTGAGAATTACTATAAAAAACCATAATCAGCTGACTAAATAATAATAAACTAATAGAAAGAAATAGGTAAATTCTTTTCCCCACTCGACCATCATTCACGATCATAGGAATTGTTACTGCCAAAGAGCATAGTAATGAAAAAACATACATCTTCCAATGATCTATCAATGGAATTTGCAATTGATCTAGCAATAAAAATGGAATAACAACAAATATCATGGTTAAAATTAAATGCAATAAAAAGATATGCAGGTCAATGATAAGAAGTTTCGTCTTAAATGCTTCTTTTATTTTTAACTGAACACGAGTATTTGTTTTAGTAAGATTTGACGGTATGAGTAGCAATAAAAATATAGCGACAACTGCGACAACTGCCGCCATAAAAAATAAGGCTCTGACGCCAAATATAGCCGCAATTATTGGACCAAAAATCAACGCAATCAAAAAAGAACTGCCTATGCCTATACCTAAAAAAGCCATAGATTTCGTTCGAACTTCCTTTCTTGTTGCATCTGCTAATAAGGCCGCAAGGGTTGCTGAAATTGCTCCTGCGCCCTGTAAAAAACGCCCAGCAATCACGCCATAAATAGTATTGCTGTATGCCGCAACCAAACTACCCAAAATAAATATAAATAAACCAAGGCATATGACTGATTTTCGTCCAATTTTATCCGAAAGCATGCCTAATGGAATTTGAAATATAGCCTGAGTTAAACCATATGCACCGACTGACATTCCTATCAAAAAAGGTGTTGCATGCTTTAATTCACTGACATACAAGGAAAGCACTGGGAGAAGAGCAAACAAACCAAACATTCTAAACATGGCAATCAGCGCAACGACGCCAACGACTTTACGCTCTTCATTAAGCATTTTATTTTCTACGAATTTTTTTTCTATGGTCATATAAAATACTTAATTTAATATAAGACTATGATAAGACTGAGAATAGTAAGATTAAAAAATATTTTTCTAGGTAAGTATCAAACAACAATTTATTGATTGTTACAAATAGTTATAAAGTGTTTTTGCTCAAACATATGTGCTGGCAGTATATTAACAGGTTGCCTTAATTATGTTGTGAAAAAATACATGAAATCTATAGATATCCGTGGCGCTAGAACCCATAACTTAAAAAATATAAATCTGAATATTCCTAGAGATAAGCTGATTGTCATAACTGGATTATCAGGCTCAGGTAAATCGTCATTAGCATTTGATACTATTTATGCAGAAGGCAGGCGACGTTACGTAGAGTCATTGTCAACTTACGCTAGACAATTTCTATCTGTAATGGAAAAACCTGATGTCGATCATATTAATGGATTATCGCCAGCGATATCAATCGAGCAAAAATCCTCATCCCATAATCCAAGATCTACCGTCGGAACCGTTACTGAAATCTATGACTATTTAAGACTTCTCTTTGCTAGAGCAGGAACACCTTTTTGTCCAACACATAAAGTAAAACTAGAAGCGCAAACTGTAAGTGAAATGGTTGATAAAGTTCTGTCTTTTCCAGAAGGAACCCCTTTATTAATGCTTGCTCCTGTGGTTATTAATCGTAAGGGCGAACATCTTCAGCTCATGAAAAATTTTCAAACTCAAGGATTTATTCGTGCCAGGATCAATGGTGAAATATACGAATTGGATGATCCACCAAGTCTTGAGTTAAATAATAAACATACTATAGAAATTGTTATTGATCGTTTCAAGGTAAGGCCGGAAATGAAATTGAGACTTGCTGAATCATTCGAAATGGCCTTAAAAATAGCCGATGGAGCCACCTATATTGCTCCTCTTGAGGGAGATAATAACAAAGAAATAATATTCTCCGATCGCTATGCTTGTAATGTATGTGGTTACAGCCTTACCGAACTTGAACCTAGGCTTTTTTCTTTCAATAATCCTAATGGTGCATGCAAGGACTGTGATGGCTTAGGCCTAAAGCAATTCTTCGATCCCAAAAAAGTGGTCATTAATGAGGATCTATCACTCGCTGGAGGTGCAATCAGAGGCTGGGACCGAAAAACAACCTATTATTTTCATATGATACAAAGTATAGCCAAGCACTATAAATTTGATATAGAGACCCCTTTCAATGAATTAGATAAGAATATTCAACAAATAATCTTATACGGCAGTGGCAAAGAAAAAATTGAATTTACTTACCAAAGCTTTAAAAATAGAAAAATGAAAATTCAAAAGAATCATAGCTTCGAAGGAATTATTCCTAATTTAAACCGTCGTTACTTGGAAACAGAATCTAATGCAGTCAGAGAGGAGCTTGGTAGATTTCTCAATAGTCAAACCTGCCCGGATTGTCAAGGAACTCGATTAAATGAATCAGCAAGAAATGTTTTTGTTGATGATCAGACGTTACCTCAAATAAGTGAAATGTCAGTTGAGTATGCAAAAAACTATTTTAAGAAAATTCAAATGACAGGTTGGCGTGCAGCCATTGCTGAAAAAATAACGAAAGAAATCAGTTCGAGATTGAATTTTTTAAGTGATGTTGGTCTAGATTATCTCTCGATCAATCGAAGTGCTGACACCCTGTCAGGTGGTGAAGCCCAGCGCATTCGTTTAGCCAGCCAAATTGGCTCAGGCTTAGTTGGTGTTCTTTATGTATTGGATGAGCCGTCCATAGGTCTTCATCAACGAGACAATCAACGACTCCTAAAGACATTAACCCATTTGCGAGATATAGGAAATACCGTCATAGTTGTGGAGCATGATGAAGAAGCTATTATGGCAGCAGATCATGTGATTGATATTGGCCCTGGCGCTGGCATACATGGTGGAGAGATAGTCGCATCGGGAACACCAAAAGAAATTATAAAAAACAAACTCTCTCTCACGGGTGATTACTTATCTGGCAGGAAAAGCATCGCAGTTCCTAATAAACGTAAAACAGCAAACTTCAAAAAATCAATTACAATTAATAAAGCCTCTGGCAATAATTTAAAAAAAGTAACAGTTTCTATTCCAATGGGCTTAATGACCTGTGTGACAGGGGTTTCTGGCTCAGGAAAATCAACATTAATTAATGATACTTTATATAAATCTGTAGCTGATGAGCTTAATAAATCCAATCGCAATCCAGCACCGCATAAAGGCATCAATGGTATTGAAAATATTGATCGAGTTATAGATATCAGTCAAAGCCCCATAGGCAGAACACCGCGATCAAATCCAGCCACATACAGTGGGCTTTTTACACCTATTCGCGAACTTTTTGCTGGTACACAAGAAGCACGTTCTCGTGGCTATCTTCCAGGAAGGTTCAGTTTCAATGTAAAAGGTGGAAGATGTGAAGGATGTCAGGGTGATGGCGTAATAAAAGTTGCCATGCATTTTTTACCTGATGTCTATGTCTCTTGTGATGTATGTCATGGAAAACGTTATAATCGTGAAACTCTAGATATTTCATATAAAAGTAAAAATATTAATGAAATTCTAGAAATGACGGTTGAAGAAGCATCAGTCTTCTTTACAAATGTTCCTGTCCTTGCAAAAAAATTACAAACTCTAATGGATGTCGGGTTGTCATATATTCGATTAGGTCAAAATGCGACAACATTATCCGGTGGAGAGGCACAAAGAATAAAACTTGCTAAAGAATTATCAAAACGTGACACCGGCAATACCTTATATATTTTAGATGAGCCAACTACAGGTCTTCATTTTCAAGACATCAGCCTCTTATTGAAAGTTCTACATCGTCTAAGAGATAGAGGAAACACAATTGTGGTTATTGAACACAATCTTGATGTCATTAAAACAGCTGACTGGGTTATTGATATCGGCCCCGAAGGAGGTGAAGGTGGTGGGAATATTATTGCTACTGGAACGCCAGAGGATATTGTTAAAGTCAATTCATCTTTTACAGGTCAGTTTCTTAAGCCTTTGCTGCAAATCAACAAATCATAAATTTAAAAAATAAACTAATCTCTCTGAATGGTTTTTATAATGATGGGGTTATTTATCAATTGACCCTTAACGTAACTATTATCAGTGAGCTTATCAGATGGCATCTGATGGATTTTTCTTACGATATCCATGCCACTTGTAACCCGACCAAATGCTGCAAAACCCAAGCCATCAGAATTTCTTGAGGCGCCATAATCCAGACCCGATTGATCACCAATACAGATAAAAAAATCTGAAGTTGCTGTATCAACAGCTCCTCGACTCATGGAAAGCGTTCCATCAAGATGTTTTAGTCCAGAGATATTTGTGCTTTCATGCCTAATCATAGGGTACGCTCTTTCTCCATCGCCTATACCCCCTTGAATTACCTCTATCTTAGGGCTGCCATTATCATTTTCGTATCTAACGGCTCGATAAAAAGAAGTATTATTAAAGTATCCGTCATCTGCATAACGAAGAAAATTTGCCACAGATATGGGCGCTTTTTCAGAATAAAGCTCTATATGAATAGTGCCAACAGTAGTCTGCAATGTCACATTTATTATTTTCTCTTCATTCGCACTAACATAATTAACTAAAAATATAGCCAAGAATAATGTAAGAGTAAATTTAAGTTTAAATATTTTAGAAATCAAAATTTTTCTCTCCCTTTAATAATGAGGTGGACGTTCATCTTGGTCGATTTTTTCAGTCGATGATTCGTTCAATATCGTTACTCGTTCTTGTATTGTTAAGAGTGTACGCTTTAGAAGATCTAGCTCTTCTTGCTGTTTTATAATAATAGAATTTAATTGATCTAATAAATTCTCTTGATATGATAGTTTTGTTTCTATATCGATTAAATGATCATCAGTCATAATTATTCACTCTTTATTAGTTCTGTAAAATAATAACTCACCTATTAGTTTATTATAAGACTTACAATTTATATAAATAAATCACCTGAGATTAAAACAGATAATTATGTCATTAATGCGTTTTGAAGATATTTCATTAGAAATAGGAGAGCAGAAAATACTATCTGAAGCTAATCTTACTATAGAAGCAGGTGAAAGGTTATGTCTTATTGGAAGAAATGGAGCAGGTAAATCAACTACATTTAAGCTTATTATGGGCCTTATCGAGCCTGACCGGGGTTCAGTAATTTATGAATCCAAGTTAATTATCAGCCAACTTGATCAATCATTGCCTGTATCAGAGGAAACAACTGTTCGAGAGATAATTCGTTCTGGGTTATCAAATATTGAATTACTATTAAAAAATTACCATGAGTTAGCGTCAAAAAAATTAGAGAAGAAAGGTCTATTGGAGCTGGAAAATCTTCATAAACAAATTGACACACATGGTGGATGGAATCTTGACCAACGAGTCGACATCATAATCTCAGAGCTTAATCTACCAGCCGATAAAAGAATGGATGAACTATCTGGTGGCTGGCTTAGAAGAGTTTCACTAGGAAAAGCATTGGTACAAAAACCCGATATTCTTTTGCTGGATGAACCTACTAATCATTTAGATATATCAACAATAAAATGGCTTGAAGACATCGTTTATTCGTACAAAGGAACCGTTATTTTTATTACTCATGATCGAGCTTTCATAAAAAAATTAGCGTCTCGCATTCTTGAGATAGACCGTGGAAAAATAACTAGCTGGCCTGGAAATTATAATAATTATGTGAGAAGAAAAGAAAAATCTTTAGTTGACGAAAAAAATGAGTACGCAAAGTTTGATAAAAAGCTCGAGCAAGAAGAAATTTGGATTAGGCAAGGCATCAAAGCCAGAAGAACTCGTAATGAAGGACGCTCAAGAGCTTTAATGAGAATGCGAGATGAGCGACAAAAAAGAATAACGCATGAAACGCATGCACGCATTCATATTGGAGAAAGTGAAAAATCGGGTCGCAAAGTTATCAGAGTTAAAAATATCAATTATCAGTACACAAATGAACCATTAATTAAAAATTTTACACTTAATATTCAGCGTGGTGACCGAATTGGTATAGTTGGTAATAATGGTATTGGAAAAACAACTTTACTTAGACTGCTACTGGGTAAGATTGAACCTAATTCAGGGACTGTAAAATTAGGTACGAATATAGAAATAGGTTATTTTGATCAATTACGCCAGAAGCTTGATCCAGAAAGGTCTGTTGCTGATAACGTCAGTGATGGCAAAACTCATATTAAAATTAATGGCCGAGATAGACATGTAGTTGGATACCTCAAAGGCTTTCTGTTCTCTCCAAAAAGATCTATGACACCGGTTAAAGCCCTATCTGGCGGCGAAAAAAATCGGATTATTCTGGCTAAATTATTTACTAAAGCAACCAATCTATTGATTCTTGATGAACCGACAAATGACTTAGATATGGAAACTCTGGACGTGCTTGAGGAGCAGTTAGTGCAATACAAAGGAACATTATTGGTGGTAAGTCATGACAGAGAGTTTTTGGATAACGTTATAACCAGTATGCTCGTTTTTGAGGATCAAGATAAACTGAATCATTACGTGGGAAATTTTTCTGATTGGCTTTCTCGGAATCAACTGTTAACAGAAATCGATCATCATAAAAATTTATATAAAAAGACTGAGCATTCTCAAACGAAAGTGAAGAAAATTGCGAAACTGAGTTTTAAAGAACAGCGCGCATTAAATCTCCTGCCTGATCAAATTAAATTACTTGAGACAGATAAATTACGTTTTGAAAAAGAACTTTCGTCCCCAGAATTCTACTCTCTAGATAAGATAAGAATTCAATCCACCCTAGAAAAGTTTGCTTTACTCTCAAAAACCATCGAAGAGAAAATTCAAGCTTGGTCTGCATTGATCGATAAAGAAGAGCAATACAAAAAAACAAAGAACCCCTATTAATATAGGGGCTTTGTAATTTTTTTATAAATTAGATGACTGAATGTCAAATTTTATAGAATGATATCGTAAATAACTTTTAAGTTATCGATATACTTACTGAGGAGTTACATTCTCAGCTTGTGGGCCTTTCTGGCCATCAGAGACAGTCATAGTTACGCTCTGACCTTCACGTAAACTCTTTCTACCCTCTACATTAATTGCACTATAGTGTACAAATACATCTTTACCGCCTTCGCGTTCGATAAATCCGAATCCTTTTTCATCATTGAACCATTTAACGGTACCTTCTACTTGTTCTGACATTTTTCTTCTCTTTCTTTTAATTTATGCCATAAATATGGCGTTACAAAACCGAATCATTTCGGTGCGTTTCTAAATCAATAATATATTTAACCAAGATCAATACTTAGTTAATCCTTACTGTTTCAGATTGACGCATTTTACGCGTGTTTCATAATTGTGCAAATATTAACAGCAATTAAATTGGGTTTTTATGTCCATGCACCCTATTCAATATAGTTAATAAAGATTAAGTGGTTTTTGTCTTAATCATGAACCTAACTACAATTCAGAAATTATTAAATATTAATTTATGAATTTTAAGTGGAGTTACTGATAAGAATTAAAGTAACATTTAATCGGTTATTTTAAATAGAATTATTAAAAAATTAATACATGAATAATATAATTACCTACAAAAAGAATTACCTTATATTCATAAAAATATTATATATTTCAATAAGTTCCAAATAATCTATCGCCTGCATCGCCTAGCCCAGGAACAATATAATTATCATCATTTAAGTGACTATCTATACTCGCAGTATAGATTTTAACATCTGGATGTTTGGTTTTGACGGCTTCTAAACCCTCAGGGCATGTAACGATACAAATTACAATAATCTTCTGAATACTTTTTCGTTTTAATGCATCGATTGCTGCAATTGTCGAACCACCAGTAGCTAACATTGGGTCTAAAATTAAATGTAATCCATCAAGAGATTTTTCAGGAATATTTTCATAATAACTCTCAGGTTCCGCTGTTTCTTCATTACGGAACATCCCTAAAAACCCAACACGAGCAGAAGGGACTAAAGACAAAATACCATTCAACATTCCTAATCCAGCCCTGAGAATTGGTATTACTACAATTTGCTCGTTAATTCTTTTGCAGTTTGCTTTTTCAATTGGTGTTTCAATAATGACATCCTCAAGAGAAACACTCTCAAGTGCTTTAAATGATAACAACATTGTAATTTCAGTTATTAGCTGACGAAATCTTTGATAATTTGTGCCCACCTCTCTTACTTCCGCTAATTTATCCTGTATACATGGATGTTTAACTTCATAATGCATTTGAGATTCCTTGAATTTTATAAAGAATTGTAAATATAATTTTAACTTACACTTTATTTATTTATGCCAACCTTGTTCCATTTTCAGCTTTTTTATCTGGAGCACAGAGAATGACGCTGCCATCATCTTGCATAAACCCTGTCACCAGGCATTCTGACATAAATGGTCCAATCTGCTTTTTTGGAAAATTCACTACAGCTGAGACTTGTCTACCAATTAGTTCTTGCGGCTCATAATGATCTGTAATTTGAGCAGATGATTTCTTAACTCCTAACTCATTGCCAAAATCTATCGTTAATTTTATAGCCGGTTTAATGGCCTCTTTAAAATATTCTGCGGTTAATACCGTGCCAACCCGCAAATCAATTCTCTCGAATTCTTTCCAACTCAAATCAGACATAATAATAGCCTTTCTTATATTATGATGAATTACAGTGTCATGTTAAATGATAATTTATGACCTTAAATACGAAGCACCATTTAAATCTAGAATAGCACCTGTCGCATAACCCATCCCATCCATGGTTAACATCATGACAGCTTTGGCAATTTCATCCGGTCTACCTACTCTATGCATTGGGCTTTGTTGCTTTATCGCTTCACCTTGCTCACTGGATAATAATGATGTTGCCATATCTGTCTCAACAAATCCGGGCGCCACAACTCCAACAAAAATATTATATGGGGCTAAGGCGATCGCTAGAGATTGACTCATTGAATTTAATCCAGCCTTACTCGCTCCATAAGCGGGCGCTTTAGGTTCCCCTCGATTAGCGCCACGCGAAGAAATATTAACAATCTTCCCTTGGTTTCTTGTGATCATGTATTTTGCTGCGTAATAACAAATATTTGCAGGTCCAATTAAATTAGTTGCAATAGTGGAATGCCAAGCATTTTGCCAATCTTTAAATGCAATTTCCGCAATTGGGTGGTCAATAAACATACCAGCATTATTGACAACAATATCCAGTGAATCGAATTCCTCTATTACCTTTGAAACAGCAGCTTCCGCCTCTCCGTCGATTGTTATATCTGATTGAATACAAATGTGATTCGATCCAGGGAGAGAGTTAATCAGTGTTTCAGCGAGCTCCTTTTCTTTCCTGTATGTAATTGCTACTTCAGCCCCATGTAAGGCATAACCTTGAGCAATTGCTTTTCCAATACCCCTTGAACCTCCGGTAATAAGAACTTTTTTTTCTCTAAATTCAAACATAATAAATTTTATTCAATCCAATCTACCATAAAAAGTCATTCTTGAAGTCTCTGATAGCGCCACATTTGGTTCAGAATTATAGGCCAGTACGGCTAAAATTCTGGTTAAATCACCTTCCACAGGAGTCACTCTATGAATTGAATTTCTACCTCTAAACAAAACCAATGCACCAGGATCCATTATTAAGCTCTCATAATTAAGATTTCCTTCTAGTAATTGCTGTACACCATCGAAATTCATTTCATTGTTATCTGCATCTCTAAAATTTCTGATATATTGGAATTCCCCTCCTTTGTGCGACTGTTGAATTAATAAAGTCACAGCAAAAGATGAATTATCAAAGTGCCAACCCAGCTCTTGTGACTCAGCTGCATAATGGATATTTATAGAGGATAAATTATCGGCATACTCATACAAATATTTTTCACCAACAACCTCAGCAATAAAATCACGGAATAACTCTGATCTATATAAATTTTTCAGGTCAGAATTATCTTCTAACTGATCGTCTGTAATACAGCCTTTAGATGAAATCACTTGTCTATTATAAGGGTGATCGACAGGCAAACTTTCATCTGATGGAGCAATATAAACACTATGTTTTTGTTCGCAATAAAATGCTTTATATTGATTCTGTCTACTTTCTTTTATTAACTGCCTAATAGAATCTTTTCTTAGGAAATCAGGCAAAACAATACAGCCTTCGGCATCTATGGAGCTCTTACATTGATTAATAAAAGAAGATTTATCAAGGGGGTATTTATTCAGATTTACTATCGCGTTTAATGATAAATTTTTCTCAGGCATATTAATCTCTTCTAGATCCATCTTCTGACTTTTTTCTTGTATAGATTATATTCATCTTGGAATTCATTTTCGAGCATGATTTCCTCATGTTTTATGATTCGATAATTCATTATCGGAATAAACAGAAAGGCAGTAATAATACTGCCAATATTCCCGCTTAATAATCCGATTCCAAGCAAAATAATAAACATACCCATGTACATGGGGTTTCTGGTCAATGCATACAATTTAATTGTAATCAAAGTTGTTGATTTCTTAAATACTATCGCTGTCGTTTTTTGCTTTCGAAATTCTAATAAGGGAGAAATAAGCATTAATAAACTGATCGCTATAAGCGCATAGCCAACCCAATTAATAAAAAAAATATCAATTACCTGAAATGATGCATAATTATAGATAACTAATTGAATTATAAGTACAAACAATAATATTAGCAGGGGGATTGGACCCTTTTCTTTTGTCATTAATTTCATTTACTTAACTTTCTGATACCCACAGCATTTCTTATTTCTTGAATATATGGAATTGATATTTCACGGGCCCTATCAGCTCCTTTTCTCAATTGAACCTCAATTTGTGCAGGATCATCAATCAACTTTTGGTATTCTTTTCTTGCTGGTTTTAATTGAGTATTAATACACTCAAATAAAATATTTTTCATCTCCCCCCATGCAATACCATTGGCATATAATTTTTCTATACTCTGTGTTTCATCTATTGTCGCGAAAGCCCGATATATATCATATAAAACAGAATCTTTTATATCTTTCGGTTCACCTGGCTCTAGACTATTTGTCTTAATTTTCATAATTAACTTTCTGAGCTGCTTTTCATTAGCGAACAAGGGAATGATATTGTCATAACTTTTGCTCATTTTTCTTCCGTCTAAACCCGCTAGCAGAGCTGTGTCTTGGCTTATAATTGCCTCAGGCACAACCAATATATCTCCAAAATTATGATTAAATCTCTGAGCGATATCACGCGTCATCTCAATATGCTGTTTTTGATCTCGTCCAACCGGAACTTTGGTAGATTTAAACATTAATATATCTGCAGCCATTAAAATAGGGTAACTGTATAACGCCATATTAATACCTCGATCCTGATCATTGGCTCCACTATCGACATTATTTTGAACTTGGGCTTTATATGAATGTGCTCGATTCATTAATCCCTTTGCTGTCATACTGGTTAATATCCAAGTGAGTTCAGGTATCTCAGGAATATCGGATTGCCGATAAAAATAAGCATTTTCTGTATCCAAGCCCAAGGCCAACCAAGCAGCTGAAATCTCCAAAGTAGAACGCGCAATTCGCTCAGGATCTTCAGCTTTAGCAAGAGCATGTAAATCTGCAAGAAAATAAAAATTCCTAATATTTTTATCTTGACTGGCTTTAATGCCAGGTCTTATAGCTCCCACATAATTACCAATATGTGGTGTGCCTGTCGTTGTAATACCCGTCAAGTAAATTTCTTTTGTCATGATTTAATACCCGGCAGCCTGACCATCTTTTCTTGGGTCTGAAGCGCCATAATAAACACCATTCACTTTATCCCACATAATGGCTTGATAACCTCCATAAACATTAGTATCAGTAGCGACATTATGCCCAAGTTTTCGTAATTTCTCTCGGGTGGTTTCATTAATAGATGTTTCTAAATACAATCTACCTCCATTATTCATCTTTTGATCTGTTGGCTGTGATGATCCTACGTGCCTTATTCTTGCGGCATCACCAGCTTCTTGAAGGTTCATACCAAAATCAATCATATTAATTAATATCTGCGCATGACCTTGAGGCTGCATTGAGCCCCCCATTAAACCAAATGAAAGCCAGGGTTTATTATCCTTAGTTACAAATGCGGGAATAATAGTATGAAAAGGTCTTTTATTCGGTGCATAAACATTCGGGTGACCTGTCATTAAGCTAAAAAGCTGCCCTCGATTCTGAAAGCTGAAACCGAGCTCATCTGAGGTCAATCCAGCACCCATATCACCATAGTTACTCTGGATGAGAGAGACCATATTACCTTCTTTATCTGCTACTGTTAAATAAATTGTATCGTCATTCTCAAGTTTAATATCGCCCGGTAAAAATTCTTTTGAAGCTAGATTTGGATCAATTAAGCTTCGCCTCTTTTTGGCATACTCCTTTGTTATCAATATCTCTATGGGAATATCTGAAAAATCAGGGTCAGCATAATATTTCGCCCTATCTTCATAAACAATTTTTTTAGCCTCAACAAATGTATGAATATATTCAGCACTCGCAAAACTCATATTAGCTAGATCGAATTCCTCCAGAATATTCAAAAGCTGAAGCACTGCAATGCCTTGAGTATTTGGGGGTAACTCAAAAACCTCATAGCCTCGATAATTCGTTGAGACTGGTTTCACCCATTCTGAGGAATGACTAGTAAGATCGTCATAACGTAAAAATGCATCATTTTTAACCATAAATGCATCAATTTTTTTAGCTATATCACCTTTATAAAATTCATCTCTCCCCATCGTGGCTATTTTTTTGTAGGTGGATGCCAAAGCAGGATTTTTAAATAATTCCCCTTTTGTTGGCGCTCTTCCATTTGGCATGAATATTTTCCTAAACCCTTCATATTCAGCTCTGGATTGGGCGTTCTCTTTCCAGAGCCAAGATACTACTTCAGAAACAGGAAACCCATCTTCAGCATAAGATATGGCTGGTTGAAAAATTTCTAGCATCGATAGTCGTCCATACCGATCATGCATCTCAAACCAACCATCTACAACACCCGGGACCGTGATGGGCAATGGTCCTAAATAAGGTATTTCAGTTAAATTTTGTCCTTTAAGATAATCCAGTGTAAGTAGTTTTGGAGATCGACCTGAAGCATTTAATCCTTGTAATTCTTGTTTATTTGCGTCCCATATTAAAGCAAACAAATCCCCACCAATCCCGCAACCAGTAGGCTCTACCAATCCCAATACAGCATTTGCAGCAATAGCAGCATCAATAGCAGTACCTCCGATTTTTAATATATCCAAAGCTGCTTGAGTGGCTAATGGGTGACTGGTTGCCGCCATACCATTAGTTGCAATCACTTCTGACCTAGACGCAAACGGCAATCCCGTCACTCGATCAAAACCCATCTCTGCGGAAAAAACATTAGTCATAAAAAAAATTCCTATAATTAGTATATTTTTCATTCTTTGCCTTTATAAATTTAAAGCCTCATTCAATAATGCCTAGATTAAAAACTAATTAATACCCCCATTTCATTCACAATACAAAACACCACTATCGGTAAATAAAAGATATGATACTAAGAATGAATAATAAGCAATTTACAAATACAAAGTGCCTAAAGAAAATATATCCGGCACATCTAGATAGATTGAAAACAGAGTTTGATCAAATTCTGGACGATTCTCAATATCAGTATGCAATAATATTCTCAGGGGCAATAAAACACTCCAAAATGGATGATAACCCATACCCATTTCGAGCCAATCCATACTTTTGTCGCTGGCTTCCTTTGATCCAACACCCTAATTGCTATCTTGTTTATCAGTCAGGCAAAAAACCTATACTTATTTACTTTCAAGAAAAAGATTTTTGGCATAAGTCAGTGGAATTTCCATCGTCATACTGGGTTAAATATTTCAAAGTCATAATAGTAAGCTCAATTAAAGAAGTATCGCCCCATCTGCCATCAAATAATAAGGAATGCTTTTTTATAACAGATGATTTAGTGGACGAGAAATATACTAATGGTATAAATAATATCAATCCAATAAACGTAATCAATATTTTAAACTACAGTAGAACCACTAAAACCAAATATGAAATTGAATGTCTAAGAGCAGCTTCAAAAAGAGCTGTTAGTGGACATCTTATCGCCAAAAATAAATTTAAGAATGGGGCTTCTGAGTTTGATATTCACTTATCTTATTGCAAGGCTACAAATCATTCAGAAAATGAACTGCCTTATAAAAACATAATCGCAATTAATGAGAATGCATCTATTTTGCATTATCAACATTACATGAAAAATAAAACAAATAATCCATCCTCTTTTTTAATTGATGCTGGAGCTTGCGTAAATGGTTATGCAGCAGATATTACACGCACTTATGCTTTTAAGAATAATGAATTTCAATCTCTAATTGATGCTATGGATAAGGTGCAACAAGAAATTATTAACTTAATTAAGATTGATATAACCTTTATTGAATTACATCTAAATGCACATGAAAAAATCGCAAAATTAATTCAACAATTTGGACTGGCAAATGGCTCAATAGAATCATTAATAAGTAATAAAATTACAAATACATTCTTTCCCCATGGACTGGGTCACTTCCTAGGATTGCAAGTGCATGATGTTGGAGGCTTTCTAGAGAACTCTCAGGGCAAGAAAATACAAAAATCTAAGCAGCATCCTAACCTACGCTTAAATAGAAAAATTGAGAAAAATCAGATATTTACAATTGAACCAGGTTTATATGCAATTGATTTATTGATCAATAAAGCAAAAATTGATGGGACCTCTAAGATGCTAAATATAGAAAAAATTGCTTGGCTAAAACCTTATGGCGGCATCAGAATTGAAGACAATATTAGAGTATTAGATGAGGGCGTAGAGAATCTTACAAGAGATGCTTTTGCAGAGAGGTATTAAATCATCAAATTAGCAACTTCATCCATGCTCTTAGCTAAGAGAAAATCCTTTTCAGATATTCCAGAAACTTCATGAGTTATTAAACTAACAGTCACCTTATTATAAATATTGAACCATTCAGGATGATGATTGATTCTTTCTGCTTCTAAAGCCATAAGCGTCATGAATTTAAATGCTTCATTAAAATCAGAAAATACAAAAACGCGCTGTAATTTAGAATGCTCATAAACCCATGAATCTAATTCTTTTAATTTAATTAATATTTCTTTTTTATTTAATTTATCCATGATCATGATTCTCTTGATGTTACTAATTATGACTGAGTGCTTTTAACTTTTTTTTAATTCGCTGCCCTTTTCTTTTCAAAGAAGGCGCGACTAATAAAGCTAGTTTAGGAAATAAATAAGTAATATTTGTAAGAAAACCACTTAATTTGGGCATTGATTGCTCAATTTTATTATTAGCACATAAATTCAATATAGCTGCAGCCACTTCATCCACAGTGCTAATGCTTTGCGAAAAAGTTATATCTGATACAGCATCTATATCATCCATTATAAAAGGTGTATCAATTGGACCTGGTGAGACTACTGCAATTTTTACATTTTTGTCTTCACGCTCATTCGCTAATGCATAAGTAAAAGCTCTAAGTCCAAATTTAGAAGATGAATAAACTGAAGATCCTGGAACTGGAGTTCTGCCAGCAAGCGATGCAACATTAATGATCGCACAATTTTTGTTTTTCATATAAGGGATGACTAAGCGACTTAATATAATGGGTGCCTTTAGATTCACATCTATCATTCTACCTAGTTCACTAGGATCACTTTCCTCAACAAGACCACGCTTGTGATAACCAGCATTATTGATCAAAATATCAATAGAACTATATTCAGCCAAAGTTTTTTTAACCAGGTTCTCACAATCTTCAAATTTTGAGACATCCATAGAAACAGTTAGAACTCTAGATACGCTTTTTAGCTCGTTAAATACACGATCTAAATTTTCTTGATTTCTTGCTACAAGAACTAGATTTGCACCATTATTAGCAAAATGACGCGCCGTTGCTTCTCCGACACCAGAGGAGGCGCCAGTCACGATTACGGTTTGATTTATGTGTGACCTCTTCATAAAAGACTAAGTAAGTACAAGTAAAAGAATTAAAGTACTTCAAACACTTTAATTAATCAATAACAACTAGGCTTCGGCTTCTTCGTCGGTAGTTATCTCATTTATAGGTCCATCGACTAACTGAACCATTGCCATGGGAGCTGCATCTCCAGTTCGAGGTCCAATTTTTAATATTCGCACGTATCCACCTGGACGATCAATAAATCTCGGACCGATATCAGAAAACAGCTTACCTACCACGGCCTTATCACGCAATCTATCAAAAGCGAGTCTACGATTAGCGACGCCATCTTTTTTCGCAAGTGTAATTAAAGGTTCAACAACTCGACGCAATTCTTTTGCCTTAGGAACAGTTGTTTTTATAGTTTCATGCAACAATAGTGATGTTGACATATTACGAAACATAGCTTTCCTATGGGAGCTATTTCGACCTAGCTTACGTCCTGATTTTCTGTGGCGCATAATAAATACTCTTTAATTAATACAAGCAAATTTATTTATTGAGCAAGGCTAGCTGGAGGCCAATTTTCAAGCCTCATACCCAATGTTAATCCATGACTATCAAGGATTTCTTTAATTTCTGTTAAAGACTTCTTACCTAGATTTGGTGTACGTAATAACTCAACCTCAGTCCGCTGTACCAAATCACCTATATACATAACACTTTCTGCTTTCAAGCAATTTGCAGAGCGGACAGTTAATTCTAGCTCATCAACTGGACGAAGAAGGATTGGATCCACTAAATTCTCATCTTCCTCATTATCGCCTTCTTCTTCTCTCTCCAAGTCAACAAAAACTGACAACTGATCTTTTAATATACTTCCAGCATGTCTAATTGCTTCTTCAGGATCAATAGTCCCATTGGTTTCTATATCAATAATTAATTTATCCAGATCTGTTCTTTGCTCTACACGGGCAGCCTCAACATCATATGAAACACGATGAACAGGACTGAATGAAGCATCAAGTTGCAATCTTCCTATTGGACCTGCTTCTTCTTCAAAAACTGGCCCTCTTGTGGCAGGACGATAACCACGTCCTCGCTCAACAGTCAGTTTCATTGATAAACTACCAGTGCTTGATAAATTTGCTATAACAATATCAGGATTCATAACTTCTACATCATGCTCAAGAATAATATCAGCACCGGTAACTGGACCAGGACCTTTTTTTGATATACTTAGCTCAGCTAAGCTTCTTCCGTGCATCATTATTGCAACTTTCTTTAAATTTAATAAGATATCTACAACATCTTCTTGCACACCATCAATACTGGTATATTCATGCAAGACACCATCGATCTCAGCTTCAACAATAGCTGATCCTGGCATTGATGATAATAAAATTCTTCGCAAAGCATTACCAAGTGTATGACCGTAACCACGTTCAAATGGTTCAATTACAACTTTGGCTTGCAAATCATTGGACGATACAACTTTTACATTGCGCGGCTTTAAAAACTCATTAACAGATTCGTGCATGGGTATATATCCTCCTAACTATTTCGAGTACAACTCGACTACTAAATTTTCATTTATATCGGGAAGAATATCTTCTCGACCCGGTAATGATTTCATGATGCCTGTCATTTTCTTTGAATCCACTTGCACCCATTCAGGCAGACCTATTTGTCCGGCAATCTCTAAGGCACTTTGGATACGAAGTTGTTTTTTTGATTTTTCTCTTATTGAGACTGAATCTCCAGCTGCAATTTGTGCAGACGGAATATTAACAACCACACCATTAACTTCAATACTTTTGTGACTTACCAGTTGTCTAGCCTCAGCTCTTGTAGAGGCATAACCCATTCGGTAAACAACATTATCTAAACGTCCCTCAAGCAAAGACAAAAGGTTCTCACCCGTTGATCCTTTTAACTGAGCTGCTCGTTTATAATAATTCAGAAATTGTCGCTCTAAAACACCATACATACGACGTAATTTCTGTTTTTCTCTTAACTGCAATCCATAATCAGATACTCTAGGTCTTCTTTGTCCGGCCCCACCAGGTGGCACCTCAAGTTTACATTTCGACTCTAAAGGTCGAACTCCACTTTTAAGAAACAAATCTGTCCCTTCTCTTCTGGATAATTTACATTTTGGTCCTGTATATCTAGCCATTTCTTATTGCCTCTAAACGCGACGCTTTTTAGGTGGTCGACACCCGTTATGAGGAATTGGTGTTACATCCTCGATATTTTGAATTTGAAAACCCAATGCATTAAGTGCTCTAACCGCAGATTCTCTTCCTGGTCCTGGTCCACGAACTCGCACATCAACATTCTTGACACCGAATTCTAGCGCAGCTTTGCCCGCCTTATCTGAAGCAACTTGTGCTGCAAATGGGGTAGATTTTCTTGAGCCTCGGAAACCACAACCACCTGATGTTGCCCAGGATAATGTGTTCCCTTGACGATCAGTAATGGTAATTATCGTATTATTGAAAGATGCATGAATGTGCGCTATCGCATCCACAACATGTTTTTTAACTTTCTTTTTCTTAGTATCTGCCATTATTTTTCCTGTTATTAGCTTCTTTAAGACAATGCTTATCTTTTGATTGGACGACGTGGCCCTTTCCTAGTTCTAGCATTGTTTTTAGTATTTTGGCCTCTTAACGGCAATCCACGCCTATGTCGAATTCCTCTATAACAACCTAAATCCATCAATCTTTTTATATTCATTGATGATTCACGCCTTAAGTCACCTTCGACAGTGAATTTAGCAACCGCATCTCGCAATCCTACAACCTCAGGTTCAGCCAAATCCTTAACTTTAGTCTCTGGTTTTACACCCGCAGAATTGCATATTTGCTGCGCCCTTGTATTCCCAATTCCATATATCTCTGTCAATGCTATGACAACATGTTTATTTAATGGGATATTTATTCCTGCTATACGAGCCACTTATCTATACCTTCCCTTTTTATTTAACCTTGCCTTTGTTTATGACGAGCGTCGGAACAAATCACACGAACAACACCTTTGCGTCGAATAATTTTACAATTCCTACACATTCTCTTTACTGATGCTCTAACTTTCATGTTTTTACTCCAAATATTTTTGCTACGTACACAAAATTATCTACGATAATTCCTTAAATTCGCTTTTTGCATCATTCCATCATATTGATGACTCATTGCATGTGCTTGTAGCTGCGACATAAAATCCATCGTTACAACTACTAGAATCAATAATGACGTTCCACCGAAATTAAAAGGGATGCTTGGATAAAACATACGGAAAATTTCCGGTAATAAACAAACTGCAGCTACGTAAAGTGCACCCCAAAAAGTTAATCTTGTTAAAACTCGATCAATGTATTCAGCTGTCTGCATACCCGGTCTAATGCCTGGTACAAATGCACCTGAGCGTTTCAAATTATCCGCGGTTTCTTTTGCATTAAAAACCAAAGCGGTATAAAAGAAACAAAAGAAAATAATCATTGCTGCATATAAAAGTACATAAATTGGCTGGCCGGGGCCTAAATTAGCACCCACGGTTAATAATGCCTCTTGAAATGCATTTGGATTTGATGATTGGCCAAAAAATTGAGCTATAGTTGCAGGAAACATTAAGATACTTGAAGCAAAAATAGGAGGAATTACTCCTGACATATTAATCTTAAATGGCAAGTGTGTATTTTGCCCTTGATACATCTTACGTCCTTGCTGTCTTCTGGCGTAATTCACCGCAATACGTCTTTGTGCTCTTTCCATGTAAACCACAAACAATATTGCAGCTACGAAAACTATAAGTAATAATATTGCTGTAGCTGCAGCCATTTCACCATTTCTTACAAGTTCTGCAGTTCCTGCAACAGCGGCAGGTAATCCAGCAATTATCCCTGCTAAAATAATCATTGAAATGCCATTACCAATTCCACGTTCAGTAATTTGCTCACCTAGCCACATTAAAAACATCGTTCCTGTAACAAGGGTAATACAAGCTGTTACAAGAAAAATCATACCTGGATTTACAACAACGCCTGGCTGACTTTGTAACCATGATGCAGCAGCAATGGATTGAAATAACGATAAAATAACTGTTCCGTAACGAGTGTATTGTGTGATTTTTCTTTTACCAGATTCACCATCTTTCCGGAGCTGCTGCATTGAAGGGACAATCATACTGGACATCTGCATTATAATAGATGCTGATATATAAGGCATAATACCTAGAGCAAAGATCCCAAATCTCGATAACGCCCCCCCAGAAAATAAGTTAAATAAAGCCAGCATATTCCCTGCTTGTTGATCGAAAAAAGAAGCAAGCGCTGCAGGATCGACTCCAGGTACTGGGATAAATGTTCCGGCACGGAAAATGATTAAGGCGCCAGCAAGAAAAGCAAAACGCTTTCTCAGCTCGCCTGAATTTCCTGCTGTATTTTCAGTATTCATTCCACTTAATTTAGGTTGCTTTGCCATCAATAATTACCTGATCTTATTCCTTGCTCATTACTCGTCAATAGTTCCGCCAGCAGCTTCAATGGCTTCTCGCGCACCTTTTGTTACAGCTAAACCTTTAATTTTAATCGCTTTTTCTAGCTTTCCTGATAATATAATTTTTACTTTATTTGTTTTGTTTGGTATTAAATGTAATTTTTTTAGGACATCAATATCAATAACAGCATCTGATGGTATCGCTAATTCATGTAAACGTACTTCTGCCGAGTAAGCCGCCATTCTTGATGTGAAGCCGACTTTAGGTAGACGACGTTGCAAAGGCATTTGCCCACCTTCAAAACCAACTTTATGATATCCACCTGATCTTGCATGCTGACCTTTTTGTCCACGACCACAGGTCTTTCCTTGACCAGCGGAATGACCTCGTCCAAGTCGCTTGGCGTTTTTCTTCGAACCTTTAGCAGGAGTTAAACTATTAAGATGCATGTTAAGCTTCCTCCGTTGAAACTAAATAGGATATTTTATTTATCATGCCACGGTTTTCAGGGGTATCGAGAACGGTTACAGTCTGCCTGATTCTTCTTAAACCTAAGCCCAGAATACAAGCACGATGAGCTTTCAGTCTCCCATACTTACTTTTATTCAATGTCACTTTAATTTGTTTTTGTTTTGTCATTTTATTCTCTATTTCTATCCGGCAAGAATTTCTTTAATCTTCTTGCCACGTTTAGCTGCAATCTGACGAGGGGAATGAATTGATTCTAATGCACTTATTGTTGCCCTTACGACATTAATAGAATTTCTCGAACCATAACTCTTTGCCAATACATTTCTAACTCCTGCACATTCAAAAACTGCCCTCATCGCACCACCAGCAATAATTCCTGTTCCATCCGAAGCAGGTTGCATATAGACATAGGTTGCTCCGTGCCTACCTTTTTTTGCATATTGTAGTGTGTCGTTTGTCAGATTAACTTTTATCATTTTTTTACGGGCTGATTGCATGGCTTTTTGAATAGCTATTGGCACTTCACGGGCTTTACCATAACCAAATCCTACATTTCCATTACCATCACCAACAACTGTAAGCGCAGTAAAACCAAATTGTCTTCCGCCTTTAACAACTTTCGCCACTCGATTAACTGTGACTAATTTCTCCATTAAGTCATCTGCTTGGTGTGATTGGTCATTTCTTGCCATTTACTTTTCCTATTTCTTTTATATATTTTACAAAATTATGTGTGATTAAAATTTCAAACCTGCTTCTCTTGCGGCCTCAGCTAATGCACGTATACGTCCATGATACAGAAAGCCAGATCTATCGAATGCAACAGATTCGATTCCCGCTTTTTTTGCTTTTTCGGCTATTCTAGCTCCGACAAAAGCGGCGGCGGCTATGTTCCCAGTATTTTTTAATTCACTTTTACTTTCTTTTTCAAGGGTTGAAGCGCTAGCAATAATCATTTCACCATTAGGCGCAATAACTTGTGCATATATATGCCTAGGAGTTCGATGAACACTAAGTCGATTTACCGAGAGCTCTTTAATCTTTGCCCGGCTTTTTCGTGCCCTTCTTATTCTATTTTGTTTTTTATCGAGTTTCATATCAATCTCATTCTTAGATTATATTATTTCTTTTTAGCTTCTTTCATTACTACATGCTCACCGGCATATCGAACGCCTTTACCTTTATATGGCTCGGGCTTTCTAAAATGTCGTATCTCAGCAGCAACTTGTCCCACTTTTTGTTTATCAATACCCTTTATTAATATTTCTGTCTGACTTGGCGTTTCAATTGTTATCCCTTCTGGAACCTCATAAGCAACTGGATGAGAAAAACCTAAAGTCAGATTTAATTTTTTTCCTTGGGATTGTGCACGATAACCAACGCCAACTAATTCTAATTTTTTTTCAAAGCCTTGTGATACGCCATGTACCATATTCGCCACTAATGCCCGAGTTGTACCTGACATAGCTATTGAAAACTTCGATCCGGAACGCGCAGAAAAAGATAAAATATTTTCATTTTCTTTAACTGTTACCTCTGGATTTACTTCCATTGATAAAGAACCCTTACTTCCTTTTAAAGTAAGAGTCAATCCAGAAAGATCACACTCAACATCTTTTGGTAAATCAACCGGTTCTTTTGCAATTCTAGACATATTATTTTCTCATTTAAAAGTATTTACATTAAGAGACAATGCAAATCACTTCTCCACCAATTCCATTTTTTCTTGCTTGTCGATCGCTCATAACACCAGCTGAAGTAGATATAATAGCTACACCAAGACCACCAAGAACTTTTGGCAACTCTTCTTTATTTCTATATATTCTTAAACCTGGTTTACTAGCACGCGCAATGTTCTCTATAACAGGTTTTCCCTCGAAATATTTAAGTTCAATATTAAGATTTTGAGAGACTTTATCATTTTCAATGTCATAATCAACTATATACCCCTCATCCTTCAATACTTTAGCAATGTCTTTTTTAGCTGAAGACGAGGTCATATTTACGTGTGTTTTATTTGCGCTTTGTGCATTACGTATTCTAGTTAACATGTCAGATATTGGGTCGTTCATACTCATAATATTTTCCTCGCTACCAACTGGCTTTAGTTAAACCGGGTATTTCGCCTTTCATGGCAGACTCTCGAAGCTTATTTCTCCCCAGACCAAATTTTCTATAAACGCCGTGAGGTCTTCCAGTGATTGCACATCTATTTCTCATTCTGGAAGAACTTGAATCTCTAGGCATAGCATTCAATTTCATCTGAGCTGCTTCTCTTTCAGCATCTGTTGAATTAATATTTCTAATAATTTTTTTCAAAGACAATCTTTTTTCAGCATGTTTTGCTACTAGCCTTGTTCGCTTTGATTCTCTCTCTATCATTGATTTTTTAGCCATATATTATCTCTTATTTCTTGAAAGGAAAATTAAATGCCTCTAAAAGGGCCTTTCCTTCTTCCGGATTTCTGGCAGTCGTCGATATAGTTATATCCATACCTCTAATTGCATCTATTTTATCGTAATTAATTTCTGGGAAAATAATTTGCTCAGAAACACCCATACTATAATTTCCTTGCTTGTCAAAAGATTTTGGGTTTAATCCTCGAAAGTCTCTTATCCTAGGAATTGCAATACTTACTAAACGATCTAAAAACTCATACATTTTTAATTTTCTAAGTGTTACCTTGCAGCCAATTGGATAACCATCTCGTATTTTAAAACCAGCTACAGATTTTTTTGCCAATGTTTTTATTGGCTTTTGCCCTGCAATTTGCTCCATATCTTTGAGCGCATTATCCAGTATTTTTTTATCTGCAACAGCTTCACCTACACCCATATTCAATGTAATTTTAGTAACTTTTGGAATCTCCATAGGATTTTTAAGGCCTAAGATTTTTTGAATCTTTGGTTTTAAGTCCTCATTGTATTCTTTCAATAATCTTGCCATTTTATGTACCTAGTAATTAATAATTTAATCAAACTAATTTTCAATAGAAGTTTGATTATAAATCAACAGCGGCTCCATTGGATCGAAAAACCCGTATCTTCTTCCCATCTTTATCCAATCCAAATCCAACGCGGTCTGGTTGACTTTTTTCAGGATTCCAAACCATCACATTTGAAATATTTATAGGCATAGTTTTGTCGATTATCCCTCCCTCGACGCCTGCATTTGGATTGGCTTTAGTGTGTTTTTTTACCACATTAATACCCTCGACTAAGACTTTATGATTAGACAACACTTCAAGTACTGTCCCGCGCCGACCTTTATCTTTTCCGATAACTATCGATACCTCATCTCCGCGTTTAATTTTATTCATTTTTATTTACCTATAATCCTGCTAATCACAATACTTCTGGCGCCAGAGAAATAATTTTCATGAATTGCTTTGTTCTTAATTCACGTGTCACCGGTCCAAATATACGAGTACCTATTGGCTCCTGCCTAGAGTCCAACAAAACCGCTGCATTTCCATCAAAACGTATAAGAGAGCCATCATTTCGACGTACGCCTTTTGCGGTCCTGACTACAACAGCTGTATAAATCTCACCTTTTTTTACCTTGCCTCTTGGAATAGCATCCTTGACACTCACTTTAATAACGTCACCAATAGCGGCATAACGACGCTTCGAGCCTCCCAATACTTTGATACACTGCACTCGTTTTGCGCCAGAATTATCTGCCACATCAAGAACTGTCTGCATTTGAATCATGACTTTATTCCATATAAAGAGATTAAAAAATTCATAAATATAACTACTTTCTCTCGGTTTCAATAATATCAACCACAGTCCATGATTTATTCTTAGACATTGGCTTACATTCACTTATGGTTACTCGATCGCCTTCGTTGCATCTATTCTCATCATCATGAGCAAATAGCTTTGTCGTGCGACGAATATATTTACCATATATTGGGTGTTTGATCACCCTGTCTATAGCAACAGTAACCGTTTTATCCATTTTGTTACTCATCACTCGTCCAATTAATGGTTTTCGTGATCTTGCTTGTTGTTGTGTTTCATCAGTCATGATTTATTACCTTATTTCTTGATCTGATTAATAGCTGTTTTTATACGTGCAATACTTTTTCTCACGCGGCGATGCTCATGATTACGAGTCAATTGACCAGTCGCTTGTTGTATACGAAGATTAAATTGTTCTCTTCTCAACTCAAGCAACTCTTTATTAAGGTCTTCTCTAGTTTCTAATTTTTTCTCGATATCACTCATCTACATTGCCTGTCTTGTAACAAATGTGGTTGGAAACGGTAACTTTGCTGCTGCAAGCTTAAAAGCTTCTCTTGCAACTTCTTCTGTAACACCTTCCATTTCATAAAGCATCCGTCCGGGTTGAATCTGGCAAACCCAATACTCAACATTACCTTTACCTTTACCTTGCCTTACTTCTAGTGGTTTCTTCGTAATCGGTTTATCTGGAAATACACGGATCCATATCTTACCACCACGTTTTATATATCGAGTCATGGCCCGCCTTGCAGCTTCGATTTGACGAGCAGTTAAACGCCCCCTTTCGGTAGCTTTTAGACCAAATTCACCGAACGAAACAGAACTACCTCGTAACGCTAAGCCACGATTACGTCCTTTCATCTGTTTTCTAAATTTTGTTCTTTTCGGTTGTAACATATCTAATTCATTCCTTACGAAAGATTTGACAACTCATCATTCGAATCTGTTTCAACAACTTTAGGCTTATCGTAAATCTCACCTTTGAAGATCCAAACTTTTACACCAATAATTCCATATGTTGTATGGGCTTCATAAACACCATAATCTATGTCTGCGCGAAGTGTATGCAAGGGAACTCGCCCCTCTCTATACCATTCTGAGCGAGCAATCTCAGCTCCATTAAGTCGACCACCTACTTTGACTTTGATTCCCTCAGCTCCTAAGCGCATTGTACTTGTCACAGCCCGTTTCATCGCTCTACGAAACATCACTCTTCTTTCAAGTTGCTGAGCAATACCTTCTGCCACAAGTTGAGCATCCAGCTCTGGTTTTCTAATTTCAGAGATATTTAGACGGACATCATTTATATGCATATCCATCATTAATGCTAATTTAGCTCTTAACTTCTCAATATCTTCACCTTTCTTACCGATCACAATTCCTGGTCTTGCAGTCATAATAGTAATATTTGCTTTTTTTGCTGGTCTTTCGATATTAATTTTACTTACAGAGGCGTCTTTGAGCTTATTTTTAATATAAACACGAACTTCATGGTCTTGCTTTATGTACTTAGGAAAAGTTTGAGTATCTGCATACCACTTTGATGACCAATCTTTTACGATGCCTAATCTAATACCAATTGGATGTACTTTCTGACCCATATGAATTCTCTTTATTCGTCGCCTACGCGAATTGTAATATGACTGTTACGTTTTATTATTCTTTCTCCACGGCCTTTGGCGCGTGCCCTAGAACGAGTAAACCTTGGTGCTTCATTAACTTCAACAGTCGCCACTTTTAATTCATCTATATCAGCACCTAAATTATGCTCCGCATTCGCAATAGCCGAATCTAAAACTTTTTTTACAATACCGGCACTCTTCTGTGGGGAAAAAGTAAGTATCTTGATCGCCTCATCAACACTTTTCCCACGAATAGCGTCTGCCATTAGCCTCATTTTCTGAGGCGATATCCGTGCATATTTTAGAGTTGCTGCTACATTCATTTTTTTACCTTTGAAAACTATGTTTTACGGTCCCCAGAGTGACCTCTAAATGTTCTAGTTACTGCAAATTCACCTAATTTATGACCAACCATATTTTCCGATATAAGAATTGGAACATGCTGCCTTCCATTATGAATAGCAATTGTAAGACCAACCATATCTGGGAGCACCATCGAACGCCGCGACCAAGTCTTGATTGGACGTCTTGAATTCGTTTTATTTGCTTCAGCGACTTTATTTGCTAAATGATTATCAACAAAAGGACCTTTCCTAATTGAGCGTGGCATCTAATCGTTCCTCTTATATAAAGCTTTATTTAATTTAGGCATAGTATCTATTTTCTTTTTCGACTTCGATCTCGAATAATCATGTTATCCGTTCGTTTGTTAGAGCGCGTCTTGTAGCCTTTAGTTGGGGTTCCCCAAGGACTTACAGGATGTCTACCCCCTGAAGTTCTTCCTTCACCACCACCATGCGGATGATCGACTGGGTTCATTGCAACACCACGAACAGTTGGTCTAACTCCTCTCCAACGCATTGCACCAGCTTTACCAATTTTTCTTAAATTATGTTCGCCATGGCCTATTTCACCAATCGTTGCCTTACAGTCAACATGAATTTTACGAGTTTCACCGGACCTGAGGCGAATAGAGACGTATGCTCCTTCTCTTGCAGCCACCTGAGCAGTGCCACCTGCAGAGCGAATAAGTTGACCACCTTTTCCAGGTTTCATTTCAATATTATGTACCAAAGTTCCAACCGGAATACTCTTTAATGTCAATGCATTACCCAGCTTGATAGGCGACTCATCTCCTGAGACTATCTTTGTACCTACTTCAATTCCTTTTGGTGCCAATATATACCTTCTCTCACCGTCCATATACTTGACTAAAGCTATATGCGAACTTCGATTAGGATCATACTCCAACCTTTCTATTTCCCCTGGAATTCCATCCTTATCTCTCTTAAAATCAATTATTCGATATCGCTGCTTGTGGCCACCACCTTGGTGACGGACAGTTATTCTACCCGTATTATTTCTTCCACCATTTTTTGATTTTTTAGCCAATAATCCACTAAAAGGTTTGCCCTTGTGCAATCCAGCAGTTTTTACTGCTACCTGATGCCTTCTACCTGCTGAAGTTGGTTTAGATTTATGTAATGACATATTCTTTCCTCTGTCCTAACTATTCTCAGCACCAAGGAAATCTATTTGACTTCCCATAGCTAGAGTTACATAGGCTTTTTTCCAATTTGATCTCTTCCCAACCATCTTTCCACGGCCTTTTGTTTTGCCTTTATAATTAATAGTCGTCACGTTCTCAACCTTAACTTCAAATAAATGTTCTACAGCCTGTTTTATTTCTTTCTTATTGGCATCGACACGCACCTTAAAAACAGTTTGATTTAGTTTTTCAGCAACCACGGTGGTTTTTTCGGATAAATGAGGTCCCACAATAATAGTTAATAATCTTTCTTGATGATTAGTTGAGTCGTTCATGCAAAACGCTCCTCAATCAACTTTAATGCAGATACCGTTATTAGGATCTTTTCATGCTTCATTAGAATTACTGGAGTAATAGAACCAGCATTACAAATACCAACATTTTTAACATTTCTGGCTGACAAAAATAAATTTTCATCAAAAGCATCACTTACCATAAGCACATCTGTTAAGTCATTTTTATTAAGTATTTTTAATAAATCTTTCGTTTTTGGCTGTTTAATATTTATTGAGTCAGTTACTACTACTCGTTTTTGTCTAAATAATTCAGAAAGTATCGAACGCATTGCTGCTTGATACATTTTGCGATTTACTTTTTGGCTATGATCTTGAGGTTTTGCAGCGAAAGTCCTTCCCCCACCTACCCATATTGGACTTCTTATTGTCCCTGCTCTTGCTCTTCCTGTTCCTTTTTGTTTCCATGGCTTTGCACCACCACCAGAAGCTTGAGAACGATTTTTTTGAGCTTTTGTTCCCGCGCGACCACCAGATAGAACCGCATTTACTACCTGATGAACCAATGCCTCATTATAAGGTACGCCAAATGCACTATCCGCTAGATCCAAATTTTTACTATCTTGAGTTTTAATTTTCATAAAGCTTGATTACTCTTTTTCGGTGTCTTTTGAAGAGTCATTATTTTGAATCTCTTTCGATGAGGTAGGTAGTTCCTCTACCGGAGCTTCTGATTTTTCTGCTGAAGCAGATACTTTTGGTGTTTCAGTAGTATCTGCATTCTCAGAAACCTGAATTTGCTCTTCTTGAATTAAAGGCTCTTCATCTTTTTCTGCATTCAGTGAGCGCAATATCTCTATTTCTTGATCTTTGTATTTAACTGCTGATTGAACAACAACTCTTGATCCTTTATGACCTGCGACCGCACCTTTTACAAGAATCAAATTTCTCGTTAAATCAACTTTTACAACTTCAAGATTCTGCATAGTGCGCTTAACATTACCCATATGCCCAGCCATTTTTTTACCTGGAAATACACGACCCGGTGTTTGGTTTTGACCTATAGAACCTGGCGCTCTGTGAGAAATGGAATTTCCGTGTGTGGCATCTTGCATACTAAAGTTATGTCTTTTGACAGTACCAGCAAACCCCTTACCGATGGACTTTCCGATTACATCAACTTTTTGACCTTCCTGAAAAACATCAACTTTTAATTCAGAACCAACTTTGAAACTAACATCCTCATTTTTCTCAATTCGAAATTCATTGTTTAAATTACCAGCCTCAACATTTGCTGCAGCAAAATGACCCGCCATCGATTTTGTGACACGCTCAGATTTTTTTGAACCAGAAGTCACTTGGACAGCGTTATAGCCATCATTTTCTGATGTTTTCACTTGCGTAATACGGTTTGGCATTGCTTCAATTACTGTTACAGGTATTGATACACCTTCTTCAGTAAAAATGCGCGTCATTCCGCATTTATGTCCTACAAGTCCAATTGTCATTTTTAAATCCCTGCAATCAATTTATCTAAATAAATTTTTTTATTTCTCTTAAACACAACAAAGGGCCAGTTATCATAGTGTAATACCTATGTAATAGAACTGACCCTGTCTGGATTACTCCAGGCCCAAGATTTGCCGAGTACGCTTTTACCTTTAGTAAAAACGACCTAACAGTAACTACTTAAATATTTATACTTAATAGTTACCTTCTAGCCGACTCTTGGAACGGCTAAAAACAGCCGCCCATTATAGCGTGAGATCAGCAGCTATCAAGTTATTAATGGACTATTTAGCGTATTTTTTAATAATCTTCTTATAATTAAAGCTATATTCAACTATATCAATGAGTTTTAGACTAATTTAACTTAATTTGTACGTCTACACCGGCTGGTAACTCTAATTTCATTAATGCATCAACAGTTTTATCGGTAGGATCTATAATATCCATAAGTCGCTTATGTGTTCGAATCTCATACTGATCTCTGGCATCTTTGTTGACATGCGGAGAAATTAAGATTGTAAATCTTTCCATCTTCATTGGTAATGGAATTGGGCCTTTTACAGCTGCCCCAGTTCTTTTTGCCGTATCTACAATTTCTCGAGCAGAAGTATCAATCAATCTATGATCAAATGCCTTCAAGCGAATACGAATATTTTGATTTGTTGCCACAATAATTTTCCTTGTATACTTTCTAAATTAATTACTGAAGTATCTTCGCAACCACTCCAGCACCAACAGTACGA
>JAPKEL010000086.1 GCA_028822065.1 Woeseiaceae bacterium
AATAGCAGCACCAATGGTCGTCAAAAATCCAGCTAACGGCAAGATTGCAACTGCGTATTTCTTTGGCATATAATTCTCTTTGAACTCAATACCTTGGAAACTAATTTCAAAATACCACATTTCCCAATACTTTCCACGCATACCCTCTACAAGTTCAACTCCATAAATTATCAGGACTATACCAATTGCCATAATCATAAGTTTCCAGAACTGGCGTATATATAGCGACAGTCTATTTGGTAATTTTTCATAAATTAAATTTAAAGCTATGTGTTCATTATCTCTGGCTGTCAGAGAAAGTGCTATAAACATCAACCAAATATTACTTAATACTGTTAGCAGATCACCCCAAACAGGAGGGTTGTTAAAAACATATCGCATGATTACGTTATAAAGGGTGAAACCAACCATCGCAGCCAAAAGGAGTGAGCACATAGCTTCCAATGTACGATGGATAAAACGGTCAATGTTGTTTAAAAATTGTAACATATCGCTAATTACTCAATAGGTTTGGAAGAAACATGGTTAACTCTGGAATAACGAGGATAAAAAATAAAAGTAAAAACAGCCCAACTAGATAAGGAATTAACGCAACAGCAACCTTTTCTAGACGCACTTGTGCTATTGTTGCAGCGGTAAAGAACGCGACGCCAACAGGTGGTGTTACTGATCCTATTAAGAAGCCAACTATTACAACGATAGCTGCTTGTACCTCAGGAAAGCCAGCTTGAGCCATAACATTAACTAGTACTGGGCCAACTATAATAATGTTTACCGCGGAGTCCATTACCGTTCCAAGAAGAAAAATGAATAGAATCACGGCTAAAATAAAAATAATGGGGGATCCCGTAAGGCTTAGAAGCCAGTTTTCAAGATCACCGATTGCACCTAGAGAGGTAAGTAACCAACTGAAGGGTCCCGACGCAGCTATGATAATAAAAACCATTGCCGAATTACGGAATGCCCGACGAAAAGCACCGGTGCAATCTTTCCATTTAATAGTTCGATAAACGAATACACCTGTAAATAACGCAACCATTGCTGTGATAGCACCAGCCTCGACAACCGATGCCACACCACCCATTACTGAACCCACTAAAACTAAAGGTATCAGAAGGGCGAACGAGGATCGATATAATTCTCTACCAGCTCGACGTATCGAAAATGGTTCATCACTGCGCTCGAAGTTATATTTGATTGCGAAGTAATGATTGATTATCATGATCACAACGCCTATCAACACGCCTGGAATAATCCCAGCCGCAAATAGTGATGCAATCGAAAGCTCAGTCGAGTTAGCAAGTACAATCATCATGATACTGGGTGGAATTATGCCTCCTATGGTGGAGCTTACGCCTGTAACCGCAGCCGAAAACGCAGGAGGATAGCCAGCTTTTTTCATAGCTGGTAATACTAATGCTCCCACTGTAGCTGTATCTGCTACCACGGAACCATTCATCCCCGCAAAAAACATACTCACAAGAACATTAACTTGGGCCAACCCCCCTCGTACACGTCCAATTAATGACTTGCTCAAGGCTACTAACCGGTCAGTAATCGTGGCACTTGTCATTAACTCACCTGTCAGCATAAAGAACGCAATTGCAGTTAATGGAACTGAATCAATAGCATTAAACATTTGACTAGGGATCAAAACAAGGGGTACAGCGTCGGTAAATAGAATATAAACAAATGGTATCAGTATTAACGTGAAGCCAATGGGAGCACCTAATATGATTAGAAAAAGGAGTATTCCGAGTAGAATGATACTTTCCATAGATACTTATATGTTATGATTTGTTTTAGGTAAAGATCATCTAGTTCTAAAAATTGAGCTAAATGATCTTTACACAGTTTTTCGTTGAACGATTTACAGAGCCCCAGCTTTCTCTAACTGAGCTACAAATCCATCCATTCCTTGTTCTAGAAGTACTCTTTTAGCTACCTCTGGTTCAAAAGTACCCTTGGCATCTAACCAGGCACCGATTGCACCTGATCTCCATTTAGTCATTTCCGCTTCAGATGGAACATACCATTCTTTCACAGATGCTTTAATTGCATCTTCTCCATTCTTAATCCAAGCGTTATCTAACTCGTTTACTTTTTCTCCATAAGCATCAGCTGCCTTGTGTAACCATTTCTTCTCTTGAGAAGATAGAGCATTATACTGCTTTGCATCCATTGCTAGAATATTTCCAGACCACATGCCGCCAATCTCAGTGAAGTATTTTGCAACTTCATGAAGTTTTGCTACATGTTGCCAAGGACTAGCAACATACTGACCTTCAACTACACCCGACTGTAGGCCTGAGTATAACTGGCTCCAATCATAAGGTGTTGGAGTTGCACCCCAATTTTTAACTAGCATGAACTCAATTGGACTCTTAGTAGTACGCCACTTTAGACCTTTCATATCATTAGGAACGTGAACTGGTTTAGTTGCATTTCCAAGCTGCCTGAATCCACCACTTGAATATACCGAAAGGCAAATGTGTCCTGAATTCTCAAGCGCTAGTTTGCACTGTCTTTCTGCAAGCCATTCATTTGATATTCTTTTCGCATCTTCTAGTGATTTGAAAATGAAAGGCAAATCAAAAATTGCTAACTCTGATCCGAAATTACCATAGTTTGCCGTAGAACTAGTCCAAAGGGCTATAAGTCCTTGATTGGCTTGTTCACCGCATTTCTGTTCAGCACATAAGCTTTTTTGATAATGTGGCTCAATTTTCATCTTGCCACCAGAGGCTTTTGCCAAGGCCGGCATCAATGCTTGATCTATGGCGTCACCAATTGGCATACCCAATCTACCAGTAGTCCCGAGCTTAAGAGTTATCTCTGCAACGG
>JAPKEL010000036.1 GCA_028822065.1 Woeseiaceae bacterium
TAAGTTTCCTAGCTATCGTTCTTCTAGTGATGAAATAGCTTGAATTTCCAGTAAAGTAGGCGAGCTATAACAGCATATACAATAATCGCAATAGATTTAATAACTGGAAGGGCAATTATTTTTCCCAGAACTTCATAGCCTGTAGTATGATTCCAAGTATAGATGAAGGCGTCAACACCGGACAATTCGGTGTTATCTGGAAATATCACATGGAGTTGCTTGAGATATTTATCTTCCATATCGCTGCAATCAACAAAATTTAAATCCGATCTTGTTTTGTAATGATTTATTTCAAAATTACATAGCGAACATTTTTGATTGAAGAGTATTCTTTCTTTTTCCATTATAAAACCAAATAAATCAGTATTTTACATCACTAATTTAAATAATTATTTAGTTAATGAAGCAGACTTCATGGGCGTCATCAACATCACACCGAACCCAATAATAAAGAAGCAAAAGAATGGCTCAAATGGCCAATATGGCAACCATAATTCGAGCTTCACTGACCATGATGGACTCATTAGGTATGAATTTACTGATTCTGTCCAGTAGGTACCGGTAGAGGCTACAATCATACCAAAGATAGTAATAGCAGCACCCGTCATGAGCAGTAATGGATTGGTCTTCTCGGTAATACGTTTCTGACGTTTCTTACCCCAAGCAGCAATTCTTAAAGCAAAAGCTAAGAATCCAGCCCAATAGTAAACATAATCAATTGCTCCGGGATCAACCCCACCATTTTCTGGTTTTGAGTAGTAGAACATTTCCCACCAATAAACAGTGTAAGCATAAGCCCAAAGGAAATATACAGCGGTTTTGTGGGCTAATTTCCATTGTTGTGGAGTTAAATATTTGCTGCCGGATTTAAATGATGTCACCACCATCGTGGTCAGGAAAATATAGCCAATACTGCCTTCAATTTCATTGCGGAGTAGATATACATCTTGAAAATAATAATCACGGAAAGTGGTAGACATTATAAAGATAAATGAGCCTTGCCATGCCATCGCAACGGCAAAACACATGCCTATGTATTTACGATTTCGCAACCACCATCTGGTAAAAGTATTAGGAAAAAGTATTTGTACAGCCGATGCAGCAGTGACTATGAAGATGAATGGAACCGCCCAGCGAACAGAGATACCAATCATTTCAGATACAGCATGCGGGTCAGTCATATCATGCTGTTGCATTGCAATGAAGATGATAATTGACATAGGTATTGATATTACCCAGAATAAATTCCACTGATTCAAGGCTTTATTTGATAATAAGGTATTCATATTTTCTCCATTTAGATTCTTTCACATTGAAAGTTAACCTAGTGGCAATTAATCTATTTATTCCTTGAGTCTAAATTGTGAACTGATGACGGGCAAATATTAATTTCATAATATGATTACGGAATTCCTTATTATTGTGGTTGAGAGCATATGTGTTAGTATTTTTACAATGCTAAATTATTTAAAAAAACAAACCCTATGGCTATGTCAGTCTATTATCTCGTTTGCACCCTGGATAATATCTATATACATATATTATTGGCTAGACTATGAAGTTTGGACCATTGATACAGCGCATCGTGGTAAGTTATCGGTATTCATAATGACTACCGGTATGATTTTGTCCCTGTTGGTTTGGACTTATATAAAAAAAAATAAAGTTAAATAATTTTTATTATTAAGAAATAGGTTCGACTTTTTTATAATTTAATTCGTTCTCAATAGGCGAGCTATCAATTTGCCTCACAATATTAAATTTTGTAGCAAAAATATAAATTAAGCATGCTGCAAACAATGCTACAACAATTGCACCAATCCATTCGATCTCAAGAAAATCAATTGTATACATTAATGTGAGCGCGCATAAAGAGGCTACATTAAGTACAATATATTTTTTTCGGCCCAATCGTTTTGGTGTTAAATTTATGTTGTCTGTGTAGAGACGAATCAAAGAGTCTAAAGAATTAATTACAAATAATGTTCCCACAAACACCATGCATAAATTATAAGCACCAACCATACTAATTTCATTTTGATAGTAGATGAATATTACAGAAAACCAGAGTCCTAATGGGATCGAGGGAATAATTATTATCATTAGAAACAATTGATAAGTCTTGATGCCACTAACAAAACGTGCCAGAAATTGACCAATCATAATGTACCAAGAAAACCACCAATAGAGATAAAATTCATGATATAGGTTTATCGGTAACAAGAATTCATTTAGATTTACAAAATAATTACTCATTAAGTTTAATGAGGTAAATATTTCAGTAAACGCAACCTTTTCTATAGTAAATGATGCAATCCACATCCCAAAAATAAGTAAAAAGAATAGTATCGTTGAGCTCATACTTAGAATTTTCACATATTTTATTTTTGTACTGGAGTACACTGCCGTTAATATTACCAATAGAACAATAAGATAAAAGATAGCATTCAAATTCTTGCCATCTCCAAGCTCTGGCGCATAGATTGGTAGATTACTTAAAAACAAATAAATAGTGAAAGAGCACGTTATAACAATGACTACTGTGTTAATGAAATTAACTAATGGAATTTTAAAGAAACGTACTTTTGGCTCTATGACGCAAAAATAAAAGCAAGTAATAAAATATCCAGACCAGATAGCAAATCCCATGGAGGCAAATTCCATTGCTAGGGGGTTAGTGAAACTATATTCAGGATAATTTATGAAATCTTCATATCGAGGAAAATCTATCATTGGGAGCATTATTACCCCGACTTCCCATCCCGAAGTGAATAAAATTGCCATGAATACAGGCGTCTTAAGAGGCGTCACACCAGTGCATCGAATATTGCCCCATTTTATAAGGACATAAGCAATGAAAATATAGCTTGTCAGGAGGCCAAAGATTAACCAATTAGACATAACTTAAGTCTTGTGCCAGCTTATTACGGGTAATGTAATGTTTTTGTCTCAAGATAATCCTCTAATCCCATTGCACCACCTTCACGGCCGTTTCCTGATTGTTTGTAACCGCCAAATGGAGTTCCATAATTGAATGCGCCTCCATTGATATGCACCGCTCCAGCTCTTAATTGCGAAGCGACACGCTCAGCTCTCTCGGGGCAGCCAGTTTGTAAATAAGCTGCTAAACCATAAGGAGTATCATTTGCAATATTAATGGCCTCTTCTTCATCCTGAAATGGAATGATAACGAGAACAGGGCCAAATATTTCTTCTTTCGCAATCCGCATCTCACTTGATACGTCTGAAAATATTGTCGGTTTGACGTACCAACCAGTTTCAAAACCCATTGGTTTACCAGTGCCACCGACTAGAAGATTTGCACCTTCTTCAATTCCAACAGCAATAAGGGTTTGAACACGATTGTATTGAATTTTATCAAACAAAGGACCGAGATGTTCGCCTTCTAAAGAAGGGTCACCCACAGCAATTGCATTACCAACTTCTTTGGCTAAACTTATCACCTCATCATAACAAGATTGTTCGACCAATAAGCGTGTTGGAGCATCACATGATTGTCCTGTATTGAACATGCATTCATTGATTGCAGCCGTTACTTGCTCTTTTATTTCACAGTCTCCAAAGACTAGATTGGGTGATTTTCCTCCCAGTTCCAAAGTTACTCTTTTGATTGTATCTGCCGCATCATGAGTGACACAGATTCCAGCACGAGTAGAGCCTGTGAATGACATCATCTCGATATCGGGATGCTTTGATAGTGCACTTCCAACAGTTGGGCCGTCCCCATTGATAAGATTGAATACGCCAGGTGGGTATCCAGCCTCATGTATCATTTCGGCATATATCATGGCAGATAATGGGGTATGCTCAGAGGGTTTTAGTACACACGTGCAACCCGATGCAAGGACCGGTAAAACTTTCAATGCAATTTGATTGATTGGCCAATTCCAAGGAGTAATTAACCCACAAACACCAATTGGCTCTCGAATTAAAATATCACCATTTTTCAATATTAATCGTTCTTCAAGCTCCTCTAAGGCGTCAATAAAGCCATCTAGATGCCCTATGGCGGCGTCGGTTTGTGCATTACGAGACATGGTTATAGGCGCACCCATTTCTTTGCTAATTGCTTGAGCAAGATCTTCATAACGCTCTGATGTAATTTGGCGAAGTTTTCTAAGTAATTTTAAGCGTTCTTCTTTATTGCTTTTTGAAAAAACCTTAAATGCATTATTTGCTGCAGTGACTGCCATATCGACATCTTTTTTACCACCCAGTGAAATAGCTCCTATTTGAGCTTCTGTGGCTGGATTAATTACTGAGAAGGTGTTGGAAGAGATTGAATCTACCCATTCCCCATTAATGTAAAATTTCTTTAAATTATCCACAAATACTCCATTTTTATCTATGTAGTTAATGATTGCTTCTTAAGCGGCGTTACACCTAAAATAACATCACTGATTTTTTCTGCAATCATAATAGTTGGGCAATTAGTATTACCATTGGTCACTTTCGGCATGATTGAAGCATCAACAACCCTTAAATTATCCAAGCCAAATACTTCTCCATCCTTATTTACAACAGCATTAGGGTTATCATATTTACCCATAGCGGCAGTACCAGATAAATGCCATTGAGAATAGGTATGTGCATTTATCATTTCATCAAGTTGATCTTTAGTTTGTAACGATTTCCCAGGAAAAATTTCCTCGCCGCATATTTCTTTAAAGGCGTTCGCCTTAACAAGATCCCTAACGATTTCAATTCCATTATGAAGGGCTTTTCGATCACGTTCATCCTCTAAATAATTAACGGTGATTTTCGGCGCAGAAGAGGGGTCACTATTATTTAGTCTTATATGTCCACGGCTGAATGCTTGCATTAATCCAACATGTATCTGGAAAGCATGCTCCTGGAGAGGAGTCCAGGTTTGATCATCAACTGCTACGGGTGAAATGCAGAGCTGTATATCCGGATAGGTTACCTTTGAATTTGATCTTACGCAGCCAATAACATCAAAATGATTGGTAGCACACATGCCTTTATGCGTTAAAAACCATTTTATTCCAGCTAAAGTTCTAGGTAATAATTTTGTTTTTGGCCATAAAGATACGGGTTGAGTGCATTTATATTTCAAAACAAAATCTGGATGATCATTAAGGTTACTTCCCACCCCAGGTAAATCATTAATTACGCTGATCCCATTATCTTGGAGATGCTCTTTTGGTCCTAATCCAGATAACATCATGATATGTGGAGTACCCACTGCACCTGCAGATAAAATGACCTCTTTTTCAGCACTGATGAATCCTATTTTACCATTCTTGTCCTTAACATTTACACCAGTAGCTTTTTTGTTGATGATTTTAATATCTTCAACCAGCGTCTCGGTTAGAATAGTTAAGTTATCATTGGTTTTTACAGAATCTAAGTAAGCACGTGCAGTACTCCAGCGTTTTCCTTTATGAATTGTAGAGTCAAATACACCAAAACCTTCTTGGAGGTCACCATTGATATCGTTAGTCATTAAATACCCAGATTCTTCTCCTGCCCTCAGAAATGCTCTTGAAATAACATCTGAAGGTATAGGTCGACGCACATTGACCGGTCCATTTACGCCACGGACATTGTCGTCTCCACCAGCATAGTTTTCCATTTTAATGAAGTAGGGTAAAACATCATTATAACTCCAGCCCTCACATCCCATTTCTTGCCAGCTATCAAAACCTAGAGCATGCCCTCGAATGTATACCATTCCGTTTATTGATGAAGATCCACCGAGTGTTTTACCGCGATCATGTTGAAGTATTCTATTGTTTAATTTTGGTTCTGGCTCACCTTGAAATGACCAATTAAATTTATTATTCTGAAGATTACTTAACATAGCTGCCGGCATATCAAGTGTATAGCTGTTATCTGTCTTGCCAGCCTCTATTAAAAGGATTTGATGATTCGAGTTGTTACTTAAACGGTTTGCAAGCACGCAACCTGCTGACCCGGCGCCTACAATAATGTAATCAAATTTCATAATATTCTCGAATATTGAGTGTTTTTATGACTAATGTCTTTATAAAAAATCTTGTTTAAATAGAGTCATTAAGATCAATTGGCTCTAATGTTTTTTTATTTAAAATAATATCCGCTGCCCGTTCTGCAACCATTATAGTGGGCGCATTAATATTGCCATTAGGGATTTTTGGGAAAATAGATGCATCCACCACACGTAATCCTTTAATACCAATTACCGACGTTGTCGCATCAACCACGGCAAGTTCATCTGCGCCCATTTTACAACTGCATGACGGATGATAAGCACTCTCTACTGATTCACGAATAAATGCATCGATCTCATCATCAGCTTGCACATCCACTCCAGGTTGAATTTCTTTGCCTCGATATTCGTTGAGAGCATCTTGTTGCAATATATCTCTGGTAAGTTTTATGCTGCGTCGAAAACCCAAAATATCCGAATTATGCTTAAGGTAATTAAACAAGATACTTGGTGATTCGTTCACGTCATTGTTGAGTATGTTTATTTGACCCTTGCTTTTAGGTTTATTGTGTCCGACATGAACTTGAAACCCATGCCCGGGAAATGCACTTGTACCATCATACTGCATGGCGCCAGGCAAGAAATGATATTGAATATCAGGATAATTAACTTCATTGTTTGAGCGTATAAATCCGCATGCTTCAAAGTGATTGGTGGAGCCCAGTCCTTTTTTTGTCAATAACCATTGTGCTCCAATTTTAAATTTATTAAATAAACTTAATTTACCATTGAGTGTAATTTTTTGTTTACATTGATATTGAAAATTAAACTCCAAGTGATCTTGAAGATTTTTACCAACTCCTGGTAGCTCATGAGAAACATCAATTCCAGCCGCTTTCAGTGTACTTGTTGGTCCAATACCAGATAATTGTAACAATTGAGGTGAGCCTATTGCTCCAGCTGATAAAATAATTTCTTTTTCAGCAAAGATGCGAAATTTTTCATTGTTAATTTCGCATTCAACACCGACGGCAACCTTATTTTTTAGAATGACTTTACGCGTCATAACGCGAGTCAGTACAGTAAGATTTTTTCGTGCCTTAATAGGTTCGATATAAGCCATTGATGTTGACCACCTTATGCCTTTATGAACGGTCATTTGCATACGCCCAAAACCGTCTTGTAATTGACCGTTATAGTCATCATTAGAGGCATACCCAGCTTGTATTCCTGCATCGATGAAAGCTTGAGATAAGGGATTGCTCAAGAGATTTTTTTTAGACACATGGAGAGGTCCGTTAATGCCGCGGTATTTATCCTTTATCACCCAAGTTTCCGCTTTTTTAAAATAGGGAAGGCAATGGGCATAATCCCAATTTGTGGCACCTAATTTGTGCCACTCGTCGAAATCTGTGGCATTGCCTCTCACATATACCATTCCATTGATCGACGAAGAACCGCCTAAAGTTTTCCCCCGAGGACAAAATAATTGACGATTGTTTAAATATGGTTCTGGATCTGACTTAAATTGCCAAGCATATCTTTTGGAATGCATGGGGTAGGAGAAGGCGGAGGGCATTTGAATTAATATATTTTTATCGCTTCCTCCTGCTTCAATGAGCACTACTCTATGCAAGGGATCCTCTGACAATCTATTTGCTAGTACGCACCCAGCAGAACCTGCACCTATAATGACATAATCAAATTTTTTATCATTGTACTGCATGATATCTCCGGAAGATTGCTTTCCATGTTGCATGATATTGAACGAATAAAAGTATATACGCTGTCTCGCATATTTGGCAGGAAAAGTGTATTTTCAAGGTAAATCTATAGGATTAATTTTTGTATGATTGAGAAACAAAAGAGATTATTGTTTTTAGTAAATCCTTCTGCTGGAAGCGGTAAGGGAGAAACAGATTTCATTAAAATAAAAAACCACCTAAATCATCATTCCATTATTGCAGACTTGTATGTTAGCGATAAAGCCGGAGGTATAAGGAATTTTATCTGTAATGAGGATTTAAAAGCATTTAATGGAGTTTGTACCATAGGTGGCGATGGAACGATTCATGAAGCTGTTGATGGGTTAATGCGATCTGGTAAATCAGATTATTTACCCTTAGGTGTTTTTCCTGGAGGCAGTGGCAATTCTTTTTGTAATGATTTGTCTATTAACAACAACGCGTCAGCACTCGCCAATGTCATTAATTTTAAGATAAGCCCTATTGATATAATGAAAATTACCCATGCAGATCACATTAATTATTCGGCAAATATAATAGGGTGGGGAATGGCTTCTGAGGTCAATATCCTTGCCGAAAAATTGAGATTTCTTGGGAGTATTCGTTATTCCATTGCTTCATTAATTTGCATCCTGCGACTAAAATCTCTAGAAATGGATTTTATAATTGAAAAGGAAGTTATTAAGGGTCAAGGCCTTCTATTTTTAGCCTTGAATACGATGCATACTGGCAAAGGGATGATGATGGCCCCTAATGCGAAACTAAATGATGGCTTAATAGATATCATTCTATTCCGTAAAGCATCGAAGTTGAGAGTATTTAAAATATTCACGCAAGTCTTTTCTGGGAGCCATATTAACGATTCATTAGTTGAATATTATCAAGTGAGTAAATTTGAAATTAAAACTAACAATGAGCGTTTGAATATTGATGGAGAAAATATTGGCACAACACCAATAAATATTAGCGTACTGCCTAAAAGTTTAAATATCTTTGCAAGCCTTTAAGGCTGGCTGTCTATTATATCGAATGATTCGTAGTTCATCTAAAATAAATGCGTTATTGCATATAGTGATCTTAATAATGTCCTTTTTAAGTAACTTATTATATAAAAGATATTGAAGTTAACTATCTTGGCGTTCGGTTAAATATGAATAACAAAGATAAACAACTAGGTATGAGTGTCGATATTTCACGACGTGATTTTATTAATGGTGTCGGGGTAACCATTGGCGCATCATTTACCACAGACGTATTAGCATCAACAGATATCGGTGCGCAAGACATGCCTGGATATTATCCACCAGAATTAACAGGAATGCGTGGTTCTCACCCAGGTTCTTTTGAGGGCGCGCACTCACTAAGAGATGGCATGGTGTTCGATACTGTTGAATCAAATGAAGAATACGATTTAGTAGTTGTTGGTGCAGGTATAAGTGGTTTAGCTGCTGCTTATTTTTACCAAAAAAATACGAACAAAAACGCCAGAATTTTAATCTTAGACAATCATGACGATTTTGGTGGCCATGCAAAACGAAATGAATTTTCAGTCGATGGAAAAACCATCATCGGCTTCGGTGGAACAATGTTTCTTGAGGAACCAAGCGGGTATCCAGTAAATGCCAAGCAATTACTTATAGATCTGGGCGTTGATATACAGCGCTTTTATAAATACTTTCATCATGATCTGTATTCGAGTTACGGACTTACTAGAGGAGTATTTTTTGATAAAGAAACTTTCGGACAAGATTACTTAGCGGTTGGCGAGATTGACGATGTAAATAAATTTGCAAACGCACCGATCTCAGAAACGGCAAAGAGAGACTTAGTTCGTCTTTATGAGGACGATAATATTTATCTGCCAAAAATGTCTTCTGAAGAATATTACTCCTTTCTTGAAGGCATCAGTTATGAAACATATTTGAGGGAATATGCCGACATGCCTGATGAAATCATAAAAACAATGCAATCAGCTGCAAGAGGTGTGTGGGCCGTTAATATCGATGCTTTTCCAGCCTCTGCTGCTTGGATCTATGGATACCCTGGTTTCGGTAACATAGATCCAGTTGACCAAGAGCAGGAACTTACAGAGCCCAATATATTTCATTTTCCTGACGGCAATGCCACAATCGCAAGACTGCTAGTAAGGCATCTGATTCCAAAATCAGCAATGGGTAATTCGATGGAGGATATCGTTACCGCAAGATTTAAATATAACGAACTAGATAATCCGTCATCAAATGTAAGTATTCGATTAAACAGTACCGTGATCAAAGCAAAGCACTACAATGAGAACTTATCTGGTGATGTTGAGGTAAGTTATTTACGGGACGGTAAAATACATACGGTAGAGGCAAAGAAAGTAATTATGGCTTGCTATAACTCTATAATACCCAGGCTCTGCCCTGAGATGCCAACTATGCAAAAAAATGCACTAAAAAATTGCATAAGAGCTCCTCTCGTATATACGAATGTCCTAATTAGAAATTGGCATTCCTTTGTAAAACTAGGTGTATATCGAATCACCACACCTGGCATGCTGCACCATAATATTAGATTGGATTTTCCAGTCAGTATGGGCGACTATCACTGCTCGACCAATCCAGGCGAACCAATTATATTACATATGCAATATGTGCCCGGTGATCATGGCAACCCCAGTGCTAGACAGCAGTTTCTAGAAGGTCAAAAGACGTTATTGTCCACACCTTTTGAAGAATTAGAGAGAAGTATTCGAAATCAATTATCGAGAGTGTTATCACCCGGTGGTTTTGATGTCGCAAATGATATTTTAGCGATCACTGTTAATCGTTGGCCGCATGGCTATGCTTATAGTTATGACTCCCAGTCAGATCGTATTGCTTTTGATACGGATGCATTTTCAATATCTCAGCAAAATTGGGTAATAGGAAGAGAGGTGTTTGGTAACATAAGCATTGCATCAACAGACTCAGCATCAAATGCCATGACAGAGACAGCCATAGAGCAAGCTAATCGTGCTGTGGGTGATTTGGTTTTATGATAACTTGATGTCTAACATGAATGTCATTCTAGTAACTGCAGGTGCATCTGGAATTGGGCGATGCATTGCTGAAATATTTCTTAAAAATGGTTGCGCTGTTCATATATGCGACATCAATGCTGATCATATCGATGACTTTTTAAAGGTCAATCCAGGCGCAACAGCAAGTCAAATTGACGTCTCAAAATTTGATGATACAAAGAAATTATTCAAAGAAATTAAAAATATATATGGAAGATTAAATGTATTAATTAATAATGCTGGCATTGCAGGTGTTTCCTCTCTGCTTGAAGATGTCCCTGTAAATGATTGGAATCAAACGATTAATGTAAATCTAAATGGGATGTTTTATATAACAAAACTAGCGATCCCTTTATTAAAGAAAAATAAATCAGGGTCGATCGTTAACTTATCTTCAACTGCAGGTCTAATGGGAGTTCCAAATCGCTCTCCGTATGCAGCCTCAAAATGGGCAGTAATAGGCTTAACAAAGACAATGGCCATGGAATTAGGACCTTTTGATATCAATGTCAATGCCGTGTGCCCTGGGTGTGTTGATGGAGATAGAATAGAAAGAGTTATTAAGGCGGATGCGAAAAACCAAGGTAAGACAGCCAAAGAAATAGAAGCAGTCTATAAAAGGCAAAGTTCGATGCGTCGTTTTGTCAAGGCGGGTGATATTGCAAGTATGGTACATTTCTTGTGCAGTGATCGAGGTCACAGTATTTCAGGGCAAGCAATCGCTGTGGATGGCAATACTGAGGGTTTATTTAATTGGTTAGATGATTAAGGTGGGGATTATAGAAATTATAATACGCGGTGTTTTGAAACTGGTACATTTGATCTAATTTCCTTGATATAAGTACTGTTTATCGTTGCTGTTGCCCAGCCTTTACCATCAGAAACTTGAGCAATAATATGCCCCCAAGGATCTATGATCATTGAATGCCCCCAAGTTTGTCGCATGCCATTATGGCCATCAGGGAATTCCCCGCATTGACCTGGAGCAATAACGTAGGATTGTGTTTCAATCGCTCGAGCTTTTAGCAAGGTAGCCCAATGATCTTTTCCTGTTTGTAAGGTGAATGCAGCGGGCACCATAATGATATCAACATTTTTCTTCGCTAAAGCCAAATACAGCTCTGCAAATCTTAAATCATAACAAATAGAGCATCCCACATTCATATTTGACGCTATGTAACTAACGATTTCTTTTCCGGGCAGTACTGTGTCCGATTCACGATAATCATTTCCGTTTGGGGTGGTTATATCAAATAAATGAATCTTACGATATTTTGCAATGATTTGACCCTCAGGGTTAAAAGCAAGTGAGGTATTGAAGATTTTATCACCAGCATCTTCAAAAAAACTACCACCATGGATAAACACACCGTGCTCTTTTGCAAAGGCTGATAATGCTATGGTTGTCTCGCCTTCAGGTATCCGTTCTGCGGATTTAATTTTGTCCGCTTCAGTCCCACCATTAAATGAGAGCATCTCAGGAAATGCAACAAGGTCTGGATTATCTTCCTTGATTGCATTTGTGGCTAACTCCAGAGCATCATTGATATTCTGTTCTTTATCAGTTTGACTGTTTAATTGGATAACGCTTATTTTCATAATGTAATCTCTGTCTATTTCGTTACTGATAATTCTTATCTTTTATAATTTAAGCTATAGTATATATTGAAAAGAGGCCAAACAAGGAGCAAGTATGCACTTATGTAACATGAAATCACTTAATTTATTCATTATTCTATCTTTTACATGTGTATCAATGGTGAGCGCAGATACTTATGATGACATTATTTCTAAAGCACTCAATAATCCTGCTAGAGCTGCGAATAATGTGGCGCGAGATGAGAGTCGCAAACCAGGTGAAATTATTAAATTTATGGATGTTCAGCCTGGCATGACTGTTTTAGATATGGTCTCAAACGGAGGTTTCTATGCTGAAATTTTAGCAAGTGTAGTCGGGGACGAAGGCCGTATTATAGCTCATACATTTGCCCCTGCTGGTATGGATCCTGATTTCGCTTACGCAGAATACATAAGATCATCAAGCCATATGAAAAACGTTGTACCGATCTATGCAAATTTTGCCGATCTAGATTTAAAGGAAAATACATTAGATAGAGTATTTTTAGTGCAAAATTATCATGACTTCTATTTTGATCGACCAGGATATGGTGTTGATGATGTGCAGCCGGTGCTTGCTATGTTCAGAAAAGCTCTAAAACCCAGTGGTGTAATGGCCATTATTGATCATGAAGCAAGCTCTGGTGCGCCAAGTACTTCGGGTACAACCCTTCATAGAATTAGCTCAGATATTGTAAAAAATGATATGCAAGCTGCTGGATTTAAATTATCTGGAAGTCTTGATATTCTAATGAATAATAATGATGATAAAACAAAAAGTGTATTTGATCCTGCTATTCGTGGAAAGAGCAGTCGCTTTATATTGAGATATATAAGTCCTGATTGATTAGTAAGCAATTTTTTTCGATTAATTAGCGCCTGAAACGAATTAAAATATATTTAAATCAGTTAGTTAAAAATTATAATTAAAGCTGTATTATTCATTTCTACGCTAGGATATTATAAAGTTCAATAATGAAAAAATTATTCTTACTAATTATCTTCTTCAATATTACAGCCTGTACTTTAGATAACCAATCTGAAGCTCAAAGTGATTCTGTCCTTTTTTATAATCTTTCTAAAAACGACCTTAA
>JAPKEL010000037.1 GCA_028822065.1 Woeseiaceae bacterium
TCTCTCAGATTGGTTTGATAGAAATGACTCGAGAGCAAAGCCGTGACAGCCTTTACCATTTTATGTGTGAGATTTGCCCTGTTTGTGAAGGGCTAGGGTTTGAGGTCTCAAGTGGTGCTCTTTTTTATGAGATGATCAGGCAAGTTAAAGATATAGGGAGGAGAAGTAATACTAAAGAACTAGCAGTAACGGTTGGTCAGAAAATCTATTCTTATTATAATGATTATGGAAAAATACAAATGAAGGATCTAGAGAGAGCCTTAAATAAAAAAATAAACATATCATTGTCATCATATGATGACAATGATTTTTATATTGCGGATTAAAAAACAATAAAGCATGCAATTTAATATTAAAAAAATAAAAAATCTTTCTTTGGTAGTGATAATTACTTTAATTCTTTTCTCTATTCTAGCTGTCGGCCTAGTAAAGACTTATACGCCAAGAATCAATGAATATCGTGATGATTTTAAAAGCTGGATCAATCAAGGCGGTAATTATGAGTTGGATTTTACAAAAGTGGGCGCACGCTGGCGATTAATTGGCCCAGAAATAATTTTTTATGATCCAGAAATAAAGAACAAGAAAACGCAAGAAAAACTATTCTATGCAGGAGAGGCAACTGCGGAAATAGGTATTTTAGATTTCCTGCTTGGTCGTTCATTGGCCATTGATCAATTAACATTTAATAGTATTGATCTTGATTTGAGTTACACGAATACCGGTGGATTTATTCTCCAAGGTGTAAATTTCGATGTATTTGCCTCATTTTTTAGAAATTCATCAAATGAAATATCTTCATTTAACCTTATTGGTGAGGATGTGAGATTAAATGTTAACTTAAATGACATGAATAGAGTAATTGAATTGCTAATTCCCATGGCATCAATGGAGATTAATGCCGAAGAGATAAAAATTGATACTGCTTTTAATTTGCCAGGAGTTTTAGGTGAATCAATGTTGTTATCAGCCAGTAAAAGAAATGATGGCGGTCAATTATCTTCAGAATGGAGATTGTATATAGAAGGGCAATCGCTAAATTTAAGGGATTGGATGGTATTGCAATCAAACCAATTAGATAATTTTCAAGGTGGCTTGATTGATGTTGATGCATGGATGGAATTGAGTTCCAAAAAGATAGAGAGCATGACAGCAGATCTAGAAATCTCGGATTTATTTTTAAGTAATCATAGTGACGAACCATTATTTCTAGAGTCTCGTTTTGAGTATTCAACTAGTGAATTTGGTTGGTTTGCTGCTTTAGATAAGTTTAAATTCTATACAAAAAATGCCAATTGGCCTGAGTCTAGAATCCAAATTCAAGCTCATAAGAATGATGAAAATATTACTACCTCATTAGATGTCAGCGCCTCGATTATTGTATTAGAGAATTTGAGATTTTTTAACAACTGGATTGAAACAGATTTTGTTGATTATATTTTTGAGATGAATCCTCAAGGATTACTGAGGGATTCCAGGCTTAATATATCCAACGCAAATCAAGCTAATTCTATGTTTAATCTATCAGCACAGCTAGATGGAGTGAGTATTAATTTAACGAATAATAAGGGTCAAATAGATGGCCTTGATGGTTATTTAAGTGTTAATCGAGATGGAGGAAGACTGGAAGTTGATACATCTAATTTAGGCTTAGATTTTAATGATTATATAAGCAATAAAGTCATACTTGATCAAGCTAAAGGTGAAATCATTTGGCGTAAAAATTCAGCTGGATTAAAAGTTTCCTCAAAGCAATTTGAATTAAGAAATATTGATTTTAAGAGTAATACAAATATTGAGCTGTCCTTCCTTACGAAATTAAACAGCCCTTATCTAGATATTGAAAGTAGTTGGTCTATTGAAAACATTACGGCGATAAAACGATTAGTGCCTGAGAATAAAATGAACCCTGCTTTATATCAATGGATGCAAGAGTCTATTCAGTCTGGAAGAGTCACAAATGGCAAAGCTCGTATTATAGGGTCTGTGGAAAATTTCCCTTTTTCAGATAGAAATGGAATTTTTCAAATTAATGCTCAGATAAAAGATTTATTACTGCGTTATGCAATGGATTGGCCTGAAACAAATATTCAGGACATGCATCTGACCTTTGATCGTAATCAAATTTATTCTTACAAAAATAATCTACTTAGTAATAAACTTGAATTGAGTGATGCCAGTATTGAAATAAAAGATATCTTCAATCCTAAATTACAAATCCAAGCTAATTCAACAGCAAAATTAGGCGCTTTGCATAATTTTATGATGGCCAGCCCGATAGATACTTTCTTCGGTAAAAAATTGAAGAATATTAAATTAGTAGGCGTGGCTGATTATCAGTTTGATATTCATCTGCCTCTAAGGTCAGCGCAACGAAAGAATTATAATTTTACAACACAAATCAAACCAAAGAATGCACGATTGAGTGTGACATGGATAGCTCCAGCCATAGAAAATTTAAACGGTATTATCAATATATCAAGAAATGATGCTTCTTCAGAGTACTTAAACGCCCAGTTTATTGGCAAACCGGTACTTATTAGCCTGACTAAGGCAACTGAAGACAGAGAATTTATGAGCAGTATTATTAGTATAGAAGGAGTTACTTCTATCAATGCCATTGAAAGAGATTTTGAATATAAATTTAATGATTCTCTAGCAGGAGAGAATATAAAATATCAGCTTAGCTTAAATATTCCTCGCTATGATTTGCCTCAACCTAAACCTTTTTTCTTAAATATTAAAAGTGATCTGAAACAAGCAGTTATAAATTTACCTTACCCTTTCTCGGGAGAAATTAAGGGTATTAGGCAGTTAGATATGAATTTATTGTTTCCTTCTGAGGACTCCATCCATCTTGATGGCCAACTTTATTCTGACATTAGATGGGATATCTATTTCAAAAAGAACAATGATAGCTGGGCATTTAATCGAGGGACTGTTTTCCTGGGCGATGGCCCTATTATGCCATTAGATTCTCGTGGTTTGCATATTCGAGGAAATACAGATTGGATTCAGTTTGATGATTGGATGAAATTCACAAGAGTTAATGTAAATAAAAATAAGTTTGCAGACTCTAATTTTATAAGATCAATTGATTTAACTATGGAAAATCTTTTTATCTTTGGGCGTTCTTTTGAACAGCAAAGAGTTGTTGCTAATCGAGGTTCGAGTAGTTGGATTATTGACTTATATGGAGAGCAAGCAGAAGGATTGATTAATTTTCCTTATGAATTTAATGGTCAGCAGCCTATAGAGCTCAATATGGATACATTAAATATTGGTAAGTCAAATGGCGCATGGAATGGAAGCAAGCTTAGTCCGATTGATTTCCCGCCCATATATATGAAGATAAAGGAGTTTGCTTTTTCTGACCATTTTTTTGGTTCTCTCAATGCTGATTTTGTAAAATTCGATGATGGCCTTAGAGCGGTTGATATAGAAACAACAGCACCAAGTTTTACTATTAAGGCTAATGCTGGTTGGGTATTGGATGAGTCCTATAATAGCGGTCAACATACTTATATTGATGGCAGATTAAGTAGTTCAGATACAATGGATACACTGATTAAATTGGACTATCAACCTATAATAGATAGCAGTGACATGAATATTGATATTGATGTTAAATGGCCCGGTGGCCCGAGAGAGGATTACATTAACTATGTTCAAGGAGATTTTAACGTCAGTCTCGGTGCCGGTCAGTTAGAAGAAGTTGAGCCAGGTGCAGGGAGAATGTTTGGTCTTTTGAGTGTAGTTGCACTTCCAAGAAGATTGTCTCTGGATTTTCGGGATGTTTTTAATAAAGGTTTCGGATTTGATGAAATTATTGGTGATTTTAAGCTAAATGAAGGTAAAGCTATTACATGTAATTTAAATCTCAAGGGCCCTGCTGCGGATATTGGCGTCTTAGGGAGTGTTGATTTAATTGCGATGGAGTACGACCAGGCTGCTATTGTGAGTACAAATTATGGTAATACTTTACCCATAGTTGGTGCTGTTGTTGCCGGGCCACCAGCAGCTGCAGCTTTATTACTATTCTCACAAATATTTAAAAAACCATTACAAGAAATGGCGCAAATATATTACGATGTGCTGGGAACTTTTGAGGTTCCAAAAATAAATAATACGAACGCTCAAAATTTTGCTCTAATGAGTGAAAAATACGAATGTATATCTTAATTTTATATTAATTATTCTAGGTCAAGTGAATTGCAAGAAAAAACACTCAAAACGGTAAAATCGACAATACTGGAATCAGCTCAATTACACGAGGCTGATATCTCAAAGATTGTAGAATCGATTCATAGTAAAGGTATAGACATAGCTGATCTATATTTTCAGGTCAATCGCCAGGAATCTTGGGCTATGGAGGATGGAAAGATCAAAGAAGGGGCCTTTAGTTTGGATAAAGGTGTCGGCGTAAGAGTTGTTAGTGGTGATAAGACCGGTTTTGCTTACTCTGATGATCTAAGTTTATCTGCGATTAAAGAGGCAGCTAATGCCACTCAGTCAATTGCACGTCATGGGAAATCGACTTCATTAAAAATTGCTTCATTTAAGCAAACTAAAGAAAGATACTCAGCGATTGATCCGCTTAATAGTATTTCTGATCAAGATAAGATTGATTTAATTAACGAACTTAATGATTCGGCACGACAAATAGATCAGCGCATAGAGCAAGTCAATATAAGTTTGAGTAGCAATCAAGATATGATCCTTATTGCAACAGCTAATGGTCCGTTACTTGCGGATATAAGACCACTAGTTAGGCTTAATGTTAGTGTTATTCTAGAGAAAAATAATCGTCGTGAACAAGGCTATGCGGGGGGAGGTTCTCGATCGGGCTTAGATTACTTTCTTGATAATACGATTGGAATTGATTTGACTAAAGAAGCGATTCGACAAGCCTCAATTCAGATGGAAGCAGAGGCCGCTCCGGCTGGAAGTATGCCTGTTGTATTGGGTTCAGGATGGCCTGGTATTTTACTGCATGAAGCTGTTGGTCATGGTCTTGAAGGTGATTTTAATCGCAAAGGTGTATCTACGTTCTCAGGGCGAGTTGGCGATCAGGTAGCTTCTTCACTATGTACAATAGTGGATGATGGAACTATACCCTATAGGAGAGGATCGCTTGCTATTGACGATGAGGGAGTACCAGGGCAATACAATGTACTCATTCAGGATGGAATCTTAAAAGGGTATATGCAAGACAGAATGAATGCCAATTTAATGAATGTTATGCCAACCGGAAATGGTCGCAGGGAATCATATGCACATATGCCGATGCCACGCATGACCAATACATATATGTTAGCTGGACCTCATGAGCATGATGAGATAATTGCTTCGGTAAAGCGTGGCATTTATGCGCCAAATTTCGCTGGTGGGCAAGTCGATATCACATCAGGAAAATTTGTTTTTTCTGCGAGTGAGGCATACATGATAGAAGACGGAAAAATATCATACCCGATCAAAGGTGCTATGTTGATTGGTGATGGCCCTGATGTTCTTGGGAAAATTTCTATGGTTGGGAATAATCTAGAATTAGATGGAGGCATAGGAACTTGCGGTAAAGAAGGTCAATCTGTTCCTGTTGGAGTTGGTCAGCCGACACTTAAAATTGATGAGATTACAGTTGGAGGTACGGCTTAATTGATGTTTTTATCCTCAAGTATTGCTTGAATCTTTTGAAGTCGCTGTAATCTCTCTTCTTGGGTATCGGCAACAACGGTAACATGACCTAATTTTCGACCTGGTCTGGCCGACTTTCCATAATCATGAACGAAATATTTATTTGGATTTAGATCTATTAAGCTATTTGGAATAAATCCAATTAAGTTCTCCATGCCAATAAAACCTCGATTGGATGTATCTCCTAATTTTAAATCCAGAATTGCACGCAAATGATTCTCAAATTGGCTTGAATTAGCTCCCTCAATGGTCCAGTGACCAGAATTATGGACACGCGGAGCAAATTCATTAGCAAGTAACTCACCCTCAACAACAAACAATTCAAGCGCAAGAACTCCGACATAATTAAGATTAGTTAAGAGTTTGTTATGAAACTTATAGGCTTTTTCGGTAATTTTTTGATTATCAATGGCTGTAATGGACGTTCTTAATATACCTTGTTTATGACTATTTTGAGTCAGTGAATATGAGGCTGTATCTCCTGAGATATTTCTAGCGCCAATAGCAGATACTTCATAATCAAACTTTATCATTTTTTCAGCGATTAATTGATGGCCCTCTACCTGAGACCAAGCATCCATTATATCAGCTTGGGTATTGATGATTATCTGGCCTTTACCGTCATAGCCAAAACGCCGTGTTTTTAAGATAAACGGATAACCTATTTCTGAGGACGTATTTTTGAGGTCACTTAATGAATTAATTTCTTTGTATTTAGCAACTGGTATTCCTAGTGATTCAAATAGCTTTTTCTCTTTGAGACGATCTTGGGCAATTTCTAGCGCTTTTGAACCTGGAAAAACAAATTTGGTATCCAAGGTATTAATCGCCTCCACTGGGACATTTTCAAATTCATAGGTAATGATATCGACCATTGAGGATAACTTCTTTATTCCCTCAATATCATTGAATGCATAATTCAATACTTTGCCAGCACTTTTAGCGGGTGAATTTTTATTTGGATCTAAAAAGATACATTCAGCATCAATTGCTTTTGCAGCATAACCGAGCATCTGTCCTAATTGACCTGCTCCAATAATCCCTATTTTTGTCACGATTGACGAGGATCACTATTTTCGAGAATATTTTTCGTTTGTGTACTACGAAAATTTTCAACTCTCTTAGCTATTTCCGGATCTGATAGCGCTAGAATAGAGGCTGCCAATAACGCTGCATTAGTCGCGCCAGCCTTTCCAATTGCTAAGGTTCCCACGGGGATACCAGCGGGCATTTGACTGATTGACAAAAGAGAATCAATACCTTTCATTGTTTTTGATTCTACAGGGACACCTAATACAGGTATACGTGTTTTCGAAGCTACCATACCAGGCAAATGAGCTGCACCTCCAGCCCCTGCAATAATTACCTTAATGCCGTCATTGAAGGCGTTTTCAGCAAAAGAAAATAATAAATCAGGAGTACGATGCGCGGATACAACTTTTACTTCATGATTAATTGCTAGTTTTTCTAGCATATCAGCGCAATGTTTCATTGTCTCCCAATCTGATTTGGAGCCCATAACTATACTTACTTTTGCTTTTTTCATTTATTTTGTTATCCGAATTAAATTGTAATGCTTATGAGTACATATTCTAATAGATTAATTCTTAATATCTAGTTTCTGTAGCTCATTAATCTGATACTGCGCTTAGATCTTTATGAATTATCTTGAATAATTGACGTTTTAATTGAGTTTTTCTGTTCTCTTGATTGATTGATTCTAACTCATGAAGCACTATCGTTATGCTCTCATTTTCAGGGCTAACAAGTTTATTATATTTTTCTAGACCTTTATTACCCTCACTTAATAGAATTTCTCGCCATTTTTCGGCATGTTTAAAAATTTCCTTTTCATGATTAGAGTCTTTATTTAATGCGTAAAATTTATTTCTAATTGGTTCCGGATCTTCATGTTTCATGAGCTTACCAATGAGTTGTTTTTGTCGTCGCAGTGCTCCATGGGATCTTATTTTTTTTCCCAATTTAATGGCATCAAATAACTCTTCATTCAACTCAAAAGAAACTAATTTATCCTCAGAAATTGTTAATAAAGCTTCCCCAAGTTTTTGTAATTCATGATGCTCATGTTTCTTTGTTGTTTTGCTTTTAGTTGATTTGTTTTCCACGTATTCAGCCCGATAAATTTTTTAATAAATATTAAAGATGTTACTAACTTATTATAAATGTTTTTTTATATTAGAATTACATACCTACTTTCGCAAATGATTAGTATGAGGATATATGCACAAAAAAATCAATCAAGAATATCTTGAATCAATTGTAGGAGATGTTTTAGAGCAAGCATCAAACCAAGGTGCTGATCAGGCAGAAGTGACCGCATTTAAAGATATGGGTTTTGGCGTTACAGCCAGAATGGGTGATATTGAGAATATTGAATACACAAATGGGTGTGGATTAACCATAACTGTCTATATTAACTCTAAAAAAGGAATCGCAAGTACTTCAGATTTGAATGCATCAGCATTGAAAGAAACGATAAGAAAAGCTTGTTCTTTTGCTAAATACACAGCGGCAGACGATTGTTCTGGATTGGCAGATGCGAGTCTTATGGCTTTAGGTACGTTACCTGATATTGACATTCAGCATAATTGGTCTATTTCGGTTGAAGAGGCAACTAAGATAGCGATTGAATGCGAAGGTGCTGCGCTAAATCTTGATGTGAAAATTGTTAATTCTGAAGGTGGGAATGTCAATACGAATACGGCGATACGAGTGTATGGAAACTCTCATGGTTTTTTAAGGAGTTATCAAAAGACAAATCACAGTATCGGTTGTGTCGTTGTAGCGGGTCAGGAAAATGAAAAGCAAAGAGATTATTGGTATAGCTCTTCTAGGCACCCAGATGATTTAGAAGACCACATCCAAATTGGAAAAAAAGCCGGAATGAGAACACTCAGCAGATTGGGCTCAAAAAAAATCGATACCACTGAAGCACCTGTTTTATTTTCACCTGAGCTGGCGGGTGGTTTTATCGGTCATGCGATTTCCGCACTATCAGGTAGCGCGCAATATCGTAAAACTTCTTTTTTATTGGACGCTGTGGGTAAACAAATATTTCCTGATTTTTTCTCGATAAAAGAACGTCCACATATACTAAAAGGTATGGCAAGTAGAGTTTTTGACGCTGAGGGTGTCGCAACTCAAGATCGAAATATTGTTTTAAATGGAATAATAGAAGGATATCTTCTTAGTGCATACTCTGCTCGACGTTTGAATATGTCCACTACGGCCAATGCTGGTGGGTATCATAATTTAATTATCCCTGGAAACGCAGATAATCAGAAAGCTATTATTTCATCAATGAAACGAGGGCTTTTGGTGCAAGAATTAATTGGTCAAGGAGTGAATAATGTCACAGGTGATTATTCTCGCGGTGCTGCTGGTTACTGGATTGAAAATGGAGTGATTGTCCATCCAGTTCATGAAGTAACAATTTCAGGTAATTTGATCGATTTGTATAAAAATATTTTGATGATTGGCCATGATTATGATGAAAGGAGCGGTATTCGTTGTGGTGCTTTACTGATTGATAAACTTAGAATCTCGGGTAATTAGACGTTATGTCTCTAATTGACTAAGATATCGTAAGCTTCATGGTATTTCTTGTATGTTTCGAGAAGGATTTCATCAGGTAGCATAGGTCCTGGGCTTTTCTTATTCCAAGTTAATGTATCTAGATAATCTCGCAAAAATTGTTTGTCATAACTTGGAGGGCTAATCCCGACCTTATAGTCATTTTTTGGCCAGAATCTGGAGGAGTCGGGAGTGAGCATTTCATCGATTATAAATAATTTATTATTATTATCTAAACCAAATTCAAATTTAGTATCAGCAATAATAATACCTCTCTTTTCTGCGTAACAAGCGGCACGTTCATATATCTTTATTGCTTTATCACGAACATTGTTGGCCAATTTTTTGCCAATAATAGAGCAAGTCTTCTCATAATCGATATTTTCATCATGATCTCCCGATGCTGCCTTTGTTGCTGGTGTAAATATCGTTTTAGTCAATCTCTCAGCTTGCTTTATATTTTTAGGGATGGATATACCACAAACCTTGCCTGTTTCTTGGTAATCACGCCATCCTGAGCCAATCAAATATCCTCTTACTACAGCTTCAATGGGCAATGGTTTGAGTTTTTTTACAATAATCGCTCTTGCTTTGAGTTGTTTAAGTAATTTTTTATCACTGATGTATTGATCTATACTAATTTCAGTAAGATGATTAGGAATGATATCTTCCATCATCTTGAACCAGAAATTTGAAATTTCAGTAAGAATTTTACCTTTACCTGGAACAGCATTAGGCATTACAACGTCGTATGCAGATAATCTATCTGTGGTTACAATTAATAAATGATCATTATCTAAATCATAGATATCCCTTACTTTGCCTCTGGCTAAAAGTTTTAAATTGGGAATATTAGATTCAAATAAAACATCTGTATCATTCATGCTCTTTCCTGGTTATCCGAATTGACTTCATTTTAATTTATTAAGATCAAAATGAACATGATGTCTTGATTATAATTACGAGACAAGTAACCCAGAAAGTTAAAAAATTTGATTTTTCTAGGATAGATGAAAATTTTTAAATATTTGGTTAATATAAGATTTATTCTACCGAATGAAAAGGATAATACATTGACGCCATTTATAGCACCATCGATACTCTCTGCTGACTTTTCTAGACTTGGTGAAGAGGTAAATGCGGTATTGGATGCAGGAGCAGATATTATTCATTTTGATGTGATGGACAATCGCTTCGTACCCAATCTAACAATTGGACCATTAGTTTGCCAATCCTTGAGAGATTTCGGTGTTAAAGCACCAATAGATGTCCACTTAATGGCGGAACCAGTGGATAATTTAATTTTAGATTTTTCCAAAGCAGGTGCCAGTTATATTTCATTTCATCCTGAAGCCAGTCGGCATGTTCATCGATCATTAAATTTGATTCGGGAAAAAGGATGCAAAGCTGGTTTGGTTTTTAGTCCCGCCACTCCATTGACATGGCTTGAACATCTGATCGATGATTTAGATCTTATTTTAATTATGTCAGTAAATCCTGGATTTGGAGGGCAGTCCTTCATTGAGTCTTCTTTGGATAAGATCAATAAAGTCAGGAAAATAATTGACAGTAGCGGAAATAATATAAGACTGGAGGTAGATGGCGGCGTAAAGATTCAAAATATTAAAGAAATTGCCACTGCTGGTGCCGATACATTTGTGGCGGGATCAGCCATTTTTAATAGTAATAATTATTCAGAGACGATCAGCGCAATGAAAGCTGAAATACAATTAGCTGGACCACTGATACTAAAAGATACTGATAATTGAACTAAAATTTATTAATTAGAATGTTTAGATGTGATATGCCATCTTTGTCATCACTTTCGAGGTAATCGTCATTAAATAACGAATGAATTTAGGTAATTCTTCAGCACCGGCTTTTTTTGCATTGGCTTGATGCTGCTCTTCCTCAAGGCGCATTTGTGTGACAATTTTCCTACTTCTTTGATCTTCTAAAGGTAATAATCCGAGATGCTTGGTTAGATGATTGCTTACTTGACGTTCTGTTTCTTCAATAAAACCAAGCGACCATTTGTCTCCAACAAAACCCGCTAATGATCCAATTATCAACGAACCAGAGTACCAAATTGGATCGAGCTTACTTGGTTTTTCATCCAGCTCCTCAATTCTCTCACGGCACCAATTTAGGTGATCTAACTCTTCGTTAGCGGCTTCAAGCATTTGTTCTTTTACAGAGTTATCTCTGGCAAATACAGCCTGACCTTCATACAATCCTTGTGCTGCAACTTCTCCAGCATGATTGACTCTCATTAGAGCGGCAGCGTGAGATCTTTGTGCAGTTGTTAAATTCGTTTCTGGAACTCCTTTGGCAGGATTTTCTCTATAGGTTTTTGGTTGATTTGAGGCAATAAAAAGACGCATACTATCTATTGAAGTAAGAATTTTATCTAGCGTATTAATTGACCTATTAGACATACATAAATTATAACTTAATTGAATAACTCTTTAAATTTAATATTTATATTTGCTATAAGAAAGGCATTAATTATTTTTTCTGTGGAAACTTATATTAGAAAAAATGGTGTTGTGTTTGCAATGATAAGACTGCTGCAGTAAAATCTCGCGCCTTTATACGGTTATCTTTTTGGTGTTCAATTGTAGGTACTAAATTGACATTAACAAACGATTTATAGATTGTTTGACTACTAGTTTGGAAAAATACAATGAAAACCTTTTCAGCAAAAAATGAAGAAGTGGAACGCAGTTGGTATTTAGTTGATGCCACTGGAAAAACTCTTGGTCGCCTAGCAACAGATATTGCATCCCGACTTCGTGGTAAACATAAACCAGTTTATACACCTCATGTGGATACCGGTGATTATATTGTTGTCATAAATGCAGAAAAGATTCGCGTTACTGGGAATAAATTAAAAGATAAGATGTATCATAGGTATACTGGTTATATTGGTAACCTTAAATCGGTGCCACTTGAAAAATTACTTAAAGAAAAGCCGGAAAGAGTACTTCAGCTTGCTGTAAAAGGAATGCTTCCTAGAAATTCACTGGGTCGTAAAATGTTCTCTAAGTTAAAAGTATTTGCAGGGTCGGAACATGGTCATAAAGCGCAACAACCGATCCCTTTAGAGATTAGCGCGTAAATAATAGTATAAGGTAAAAGATTAATGTCCGAAGAACAATATTATGGAACTGGGCGTCGTAAAACATCGACAGCAAGAGTATTTGTTAAAAATGGTAAAGGCGCTATTACTGTTAATAAAAAACCATTGGATGTGTTCTTTGGGCGAAAAACGGCACAAATGATTGTACGACAACCACTAGAGTTGGTTGAAATGGTAGGGAAATTTGATGTCAATGTGACTGTGAAAGGCGGCGGCATTACTGGGCAAGCAGGCGCTATTCGTCATGGATTGACTCGAGCTTTGATGCAATTTGATGAATCTTTAAGACCTAATCTTAGGAAGGCCGGTTTTGTGACAAGAGACGCACGTGAAGTAGAAAGAAAGAAAGTGGGTCTTAGAAAAGCTCGACGGGCAACACAATTCTCTAAGCGTTAAATACTTTTATATTTTCGTGAAATGACAGAGAAATCCCTCTGTTATAAATTTTTTTATTATTACTCCTAAATTAATGTGAGTTACTTGATTTTTTAGCACTAATGAAAAAAGTGACTAAAATTTAGGTATATTATTAATCCATATATAAATTATAGGATTATGGGTTCCAATTATGCCAAAAATAATAAGAGCAGACCAAAACCATATAGCAGAATTAGCAAGATTATTTAATTTGTATCGAATTTTCTATGAGCAACCATCTGATGAAAAATTGGCTTATAAATTTGTAAAAGAAAGAATCGATAAGGATGAATCGGTTGTCTTTGTTTTTGAAGAGCATTCTGGAAAATTAAATGGCTTTGTTCAATTATATGCATCATTTTGTTCAGTTAGTGCAGTGCCCATATTGATTCTTTATGACCTCTATGTAGAACAAGAAAGAAGAGGGGAGGGTATTGGTAGGAGGCTTATGGATTGCGCCAGTGAATTTGCAGAATTGAATGCATACGCTCGCTTAGAGCTTTCTACAGCAAAAGACAATCATATTGGCCAATCATTATATGAATCTCTTGGTTATGAATTAGATGATGAATTCTTGC
>JAPKEL010000038.1 GCA_028822065.1 Woeseiaceae bacterium
AAAAACCCCGTCAATTGGCACCCTTGGAACAAAGAAAGCTTGAATAAAGCAGCCGCAGAAAATAAACCTATCTTACTTTCAATCGGATATTCAGCCTGTCATTGGTGTCATGTGATGGCACATGAATCCTTTGAGGATCCTGAAATAGCAAAAATCATGAACCAATTTTTTATCAATATAAAGATTGATCGCGAAGAACGCCCCGATATCGATCAAATTTATCAAACCGCCCATCAAATACTGACCCAGAGAACGGGTGGATGGCCTTTAACTATGTTTCTGGATCCCATAGATCATCGACCTTTTTTTGGCGGTACCTATTTCCCAAATGAAGTACGTCATGGGATGCCAGCTTTTCCTGATATCTTAATACGCGTTGCCGATTATTATGAGCAACAACAAGATGCTATTAAAACTCAAGGTGAGAAGCTAGATGAAATCTTTACGAGCCTTCTTCCTTCAAAAAGTAAGGAAAAACAAACAATTGATGCCGCTCCAATAGAACTTGCTAGAAAAGAAATAGAAGCTAATTTCGATAAACAATATGGGGGTATTGGTAACGCGCCCAAATTCCCACATCCAACCACAATAGAAAGATTACTTCGGCATTGGCGGAATAGTGCCTTTGAAGCAGAACCAGATATTGAAGCGCTATATCTGGCAACACTTACACTAACGCGTATGGCTGAAGGCGGCATTTATGATCAGCTTGGTGGTGGATTCTATCGTTACAGCGTGGATAGATCTTGGCAAATTCCACATTTTGAAAAAATGCTTTATGACAATGGTGCGCTTTTGAGTTTATACGCTCATGCCTATTTGGCTAGCGGTGATGACCTATTCAAAAAAATTACCCAAGAAACAGCGAGTTGGATACTCAATAATATGCAAGCAATTGACGGTGGATTTTTCTCTACCCTTAATGCAGATTCTGAAGGCAAAGAAGGCACGTACTATATTTGGGGGGAAAAAGAAATTGAACACTATATAAAGAAAGGAGATTTAGCGGTTTTCAATCATTATTTTGGATTAGATCAAGAGCCTAATTTTGAAAACAAATGGCATCTCACCATCCAAGCCAATACCGACACTTTGATAAAAAAATTCAATCTCACTCAAGATCAATTGAGCGTTAATATCGATACTAACAAAAAAATACTCTTGCAAGAACGAAATAAACGTATATCGCCCTCGCTTGATGATAAACAACTGACAGCCTGGAATGCACTGGTGATCAAAGGTTTAGCCATTGCAGATCGTGCTCTTGAGGAAGAAGATTTTACTGAATATAATTTTAAAGCCATTAATTTTATCCAGAATTATCATATGCATAACAATCGATTGATGGCGTGCTATAAAAATGGCAAAGCTAGATTTCCTGGCTATCTCGATGATTATGCTTACTTATTGGACGCATTAATTGAATCATTGCAAACTAAATGGAATACACAACACCTTAATTTTGCAATTCAACTTGCGGACCAATTACTAGAATACTTTTTTGATAATAAAAATGGTGGGTTCTTCTTCACTGCAAAAGATCACGAAAAATTGATATACAGACCAAAGCCAATGGCCGATGATGCTACGCCTTCAGGTAATGGCATCGCCAGCTTTGCACTTCAAAGATTGGGATGGCTGCTAGGAGAAATTAAATATTTATCGGCAGTTGAAGCCACGCTTAATAATGCCTGGGAAATGCTATCTAAAGCACCACATGGTCATGTGAGTCTTATTAATACCTTAGAGGAATATCTTGAGCATCCAGAGATTATTATTATTCGCGGAAGTCGTAATGAAATACTAGAGTGGCAGCAAGCGACCAATAAAATATATTCACCTAGAAGGATGATTTTTGCTATTCCATCGACAGAAACTGGGTTGCCAGCCTCATTAAGTATCCGAGCATCAATCAAAGGTAAGGTGGTTGCTTATCATTGTAAGGGAGACCATTGCTCCAAACCGATATCATCATTTGAGAATTTAATCAGTTTACTTGCTGAGACAGGGAAAAATTAACCAAAAGGTTGATCAATCGAATAGGATAAATCTGTAAACAATTTAGGACCATTCTTAGAGATATATAAGCAATCCTCTAAACGCACTCCAAACTCACCAAATAGATAAATACCCGGCTCATTAGAAAAGCACATACCTGGTGCTAATTTAGTGGTTTCTCCTTTAACAAAATTAACCGGTTCATGCCCATCAATTCCAATCCCATGACCCAACCGATGAGATAAACCTGGAGTTTGATAATCTGGGCCATAACCAAGCTTGGCATAAAAAGAACGCACCACATCATCTACTTCTCCTGCAGGAGTTCCGATTTTAGCCGTCTCTATAGCCAGCTCCTGCCCTTTTTTAACTGTTTCCCAGACGAGGCGTTGTTTTTTTGTAGGTTCACCAGTAACCCAAGTGCGTGAAATATCCGATTCATAGTCATGCACTGAACAACCACAATCCATTAAGATGATGCCATTTTCCTTAACTAATTGCGCTTGCTTAGTACCATGCGGATAAGCGCTAGCCTCATTTAATAATACGCCCGAAAACTGAGGTATTCCTCCGAGTAATCTGGTGGCATTGCTCATCATGGAAGCAATCTCTTGAGGGTTCATCCCTAATTCAATATTTTTATGTACATATCGATAGGCCTCTAAAGTAACTTTATTCGCTATCTGCATTAAACTAAGTTCACTCTCAGACTTGAACATGCGACATCCACGAGTGATACTTTTTCCAGAAACGAGAGTGATATTATTTGATGTTTTTTCTATGCCATCAACAATAAAATGGCGTATTGTTTCCTCGATAGCCAACCTACCATTTGAAATCTTACGATCATTTAAAATGCCTGCGACAACTTCAAAGGGATTTTCATGCTCATGCCAAGTTCGAACCTCCGCGTCAAATGCCATGCTCTCTCTAACTGAAGGTTCCTCAAAATAAGGAGTAACGAATGCTATTTCTCCTTCTTTAGGGATAATGGCACCGGTAAAACGCTCAGAACGACGCCATTTTACTCCAGTAAAATAAATAAGTGCTGATCCTGCTTCTAGTAATAATGCATCCACATTTTGATTTTGCATCAATTGTTGTGCTTTTCTAATACGCTCTTTTCGCTCGCTCGCCAATATGGGTTGTGCATCAACCGTTAAACTTTCTAGATCAATATCTTTTGTGAGTTGGTTTTGGGCGTTAAGGTTCGTATTTAGCGTTAATGAACCCGCCGTAAAGACAGTTGCATACTTTAAAAAAGACCGTTTATTCATCATGTTTCATCCAGAAGATATTTTCAATTAATAATAGAGCGCTGCCAACCTGTGGGTATTTTTTTCAGCTCATAAGGAGACCAAAATTCATTATCCAATTTCATAGTAATGATTTTTGACGCTCCGTTCCATGTAATCGTTTTTAATCTGATCGACGAACGATCCTTTTTATCACGTATCTCGTCAATGAAAGCCTCTAAAGTTGGAGTTTCTATTTCATTTACAGCTACTATTCTATGCCCCATTTTTAAACCATAACGTGTCGCAGGTGAGCCAAAATTATTGAATGCTACATATACTCCCGATGTATCGATACCTCGCTGAGCCAGAGTTCGATGCGGTTTATGTATATGAGCGCCAGCCCATATAAGGACATGATCGATATCATTGCCATCTAGCAACTCAGAATCGACTTCAAATTTCATTAATTCATTTTGGCGCCATAAGGCAATCATTATCCTTTTTGATTGACTGAGTTTCTCATACTCACGAAATGAAGAAATTAATTGGTTGTTAATAGAAAGAATAATATCGCCGTTCTGAATCACTTTAGATGCCGGAGACCCAAAGAACCGATTATTTACGATAACAAGGCGCCGCTGACCTTTTAATGACTCAAATTTACTGATCCATTCGTCAGTTAAACCAAGTTTACGCGCTGAAAATAATGGGATGTAACCTAAATCAAGACCTAATGAATAAAGTGGCTTATTTTCTTTAATTTGAGTAATAAATTCACTGATTAATTCCGAGCTGATACCCCTATTTACCTGGAAAGTCTCACCCCCAGAACGATAAGCAAAACTGGTCCATAGAGCCCTTATTCTACCTCTCTTATCAGTTAATACACCGTATATATCATCCGGTGAGCTCACCAAATCAATTACTTCAATATTCGTATCAGAAAACTTTATTGAGGATGGCAATATAATTGGATCAATGGATGCTACAGAGACTTTTTGATGAAATAATTGATGATCAATCTTAAGGCCTATTAAGTGAGTTTCATCTCCAGCCACAAGGGGATTGGTATTAAATTGTGCTTCGCTAATCAAGGTATCCCCAATTAAATCTGGATCAAAACTTAGAATAGCGAGATTATGAAGTGGATGAATAAATTCAACTTTTCCTGAAATTTCAAGCGAACCGGAAAAAGTTAATTTAACATCTCCCATTGATAGAGGGACCGTATTTCGATCCACAATAACCAGGCCGCGTTTTTTATCGACTATTAGTCCTGTACCATAATAATGTCGATTAATAATTCCAGCTACAGGATATGGTAAATCGAAAGAAACGTGCACCAAAGATGGAGCAATTGCATCTTTCAATCGCTGCCTATATTTAGGAAAAGATGCACTTCTTGCAAGCTGTGCTTTTTCTTTGGAACCAGTTTCTAGCCTCTGACATGGCCAGGATCCATTGCTTCCATTTCTTTCACAAATTTCACTCTCAAACCAGGTACGATCAATCTCAACAGATCTGAGCACACTATTAATAGGATCTGAAAATCTAATAAAACGAAGATTCATCTTATTTTGATGAGTTAAATGAGACAAATGCTCCTCGAAATCCTTAATTGTCTTGATGCTTTTACCATCCGCCTCAAAAATCACTGCCCCTGCTGGGATTGCTGATCTTGATAGTGAATACCCCGGATCAGCGACATATATGCCTTCTAAAGAACGATTGTAATGACGCGCTTGTTGATAAGAAAAATTATTAAAAATAGCATCGCCAAATGTCAGGTAAGCACTGGGCGTAATATCATGCAAGTTGGTTACATTGACTATAAAGCTAATATTTTTACCGCCTCGCTCAACCTCAATAGCGATATTTTCATTGACATTTTGATCTAAAATTTCAGCCAGAGAAATAAAATCAGAAACCACCATTCCATTTACTTTCAGCAAAATATCGCCCGGTTCTAGATACTCTTCTACCGGTGATTCCTTGATAACTCTGTGTACAACCAACATCCCTTCTGAGTGACTATTCTGCCCTCTAAAAAGTAACTCCATCTCTGCTGTCAGCCCGAGTCTTTTAAGCTCATCATAAGTCAATTGTATAAACTCTGTTTGCAATGTCCCACGACTTATCAGTTGACCTTTTTGGATAAGTCTTAAAGCTCGATCAATCCTATCTAAAGGTAAAAAGAAACTGCTTGCTGAGGAACTATTTGCACCCGCATTAAGCGCCACCACATTACCCTCAATATTAATCACAGGTGAGCCTGACGATCCCCCCGATGTTCCAGAAGCTGCCTGAAAATAAAACGTATTAAAATCGTTGTAATTACCACGTCCATAATCGGGAGCCTGTCGATCTAATCTTGCAATGGTACCTGCTAAAATAGAGAGTTTTTCACCGGCATCGTTGCCTATTACTCGAATCTCTTGTCCGACTTTTGCATTTTTCGGGGTAAGCTTCAAAGCTTTTGGTTTAATGTATTTTAAATCATCAGGATTGTATTTAAAAAACCCAAAGTCATGCACTGGGTCTCGATATATCGGAATTAACTCAATTTCCTCATTATTTAAAAATAAAGCCTCTGCCCTCACTGGGCCAGATGTAACCACATGACGATTGGTTAAAATCAAACCATTTTCTGCGTCCACAACAAATCCGGTAGCTTGTGACGAGCTGCTCCATTCGGTATCAAAAGCCCTTGGACTGTCAATTTTTATACTCACTACCGATAAGGATGCTCTGGCAAGGCTGTTTTTCCATGTCACTTCGTCAGCCATAAGATTCCCTGAGATCAGAGATATCATTAAAAATAACGCAATAGACTTAAATATCATTAAAGTTATTCTTTAAAAACGAAGAGGTGATCGATCGATGTACATCTGCATTTCACCATCCTGATACATCGGAATATAAAATGAATCTGGATCGCAACTGTAAGGAAATATTTCTGTACTGGCATTTCTGACCCACTGCCTTCTTCTAATTGGTTTACGTTGATAATTATCTGGGTCATCAACAATAATTAGAGCCGTTAACGTCTGGCCATCCTCGCTTAAACTATAGCGCTCTTCTATGATGGCATTCTCCGAAATCAACTCACCGCGAAAATCACGGACAGTCTTTTCGAGTAACTGTGTTTTTATGACCAATTCATTACCCTCCCAGACCCCCTTTGAGAATCCCATTCTTGACGGTGGCATAAATGAACCAGGTGATTCTGTATTCGCCCATATACGCCGGACTTTTGATTGATATTCATAGAGGAAGGTATAACGCCCATTACTAAATATAATCTCAAATGGAAATGAATACGTAACCAAAGCAGGTAATCCAATAGAAGTGCACCTTACATCAGGCTGATCATAGTAGGGTAAATACTGCTCTAACCAGTCCTTACCTTCCTGAGTTAGAGACATGGAATATTTTCTGAAATCAAGTTCTTGCGTGGCCGTCCAAATTCCAGATATTTCCTCAGGTTTTGGAATTTTAGGTAAATTTGTTGTTGATTTGTGTTTTCGATCACGCACTGCGCTCCATGGTCCTGGCTCTTCTTTTTGTGCGGCGGCTCCTTCTTGCTGGTACCTACCTTGGATTTGCTTATTTACTAGGAAACCAGTCAATCGGCGATTAAAAACAAATCCCCTTACATCACGACTGTCTGCAAGGATTTCTATCTGATTTTGTTTGATGTTGATTTCAACTGGACCACCCTCAAGATAGGCCACCCAAGCTTGATCATTCTTTTCAATTTCCAATAAACCGATTAATGTTCTTTTTTTATCTTGTAACGAGAGAATCCACCGACCCTCAAAATCAAATTCATTAGCTTGCAAAATACAACAAGGTATCAGTAAAGTAATAACTCTTATAAAGAAGTTTAGATTTTTCATTTCTATTACTCTGGTGCTCGATCAATCAAAACGGTGCCATCAGATAATGTAACTTTTATTATCGATAACATTTTACGACCATCATGTCCGGGATAACCCTCAACAATAACTTTATCTCCCAAACTGATAATGTCTTTGGTCCATCCTTTTCTTGCCAGCCAAACCACCGGTGATCCCCTCAGATCCCAAGTCACACTCTCTTCTTCTGATGTCTTTACAGACAACAGATAACGAACATGTGGGTTTCTAAACCACACTTGCTGAATATCTCCATGCAATGTGATTACTTTTTCAGCTGTAAATTCAGATGTAAAAGAATGATGCCCCACAGCGACTCCAGAAAATAAATAGCTGGAGATAAATACTAGATTAAATAACTTAAGCATAATTATAGATAACCTTATGAATGAATACCAAGTGCGATTTTTATTGCGTAACTCTTAAGATAACGACTTTTGTTGAATAAACGCATTCCTATATTTCTAAGATTCCCAACCAGATCAGAGCGTATTAAGAATAATTTATTCAGAGAATCAACGAAGCTCAACATCATCCAATTAGCCCCTTTCCTTTTTCTCTCATAGGGTCTCAAAGAAAGCTTATCACCAATATACTCATTTCGATTAAGAGTTTTATTGATTGTAGCAATCAAACAATCAGCATCTGCAATACCCAAATTGACCCCTTGACCTGCAAGAGGATGAATATTGTGAGCAGCATCACCAACTAAAACAAAATTTTTGTCGATATAGTTTACGGCATGCTGATATTTCAAATCAAAGTTTGCACGTTTACTGATAACTTTTAAGTTACCCAAGGCATAATCTGTAGATTTTGTTAATAACTTACCGAGCTCCTCATCATTCAATGTTGTATTAAATGCAATTTTTTCCGATGTTGTTGACCAGACTACCGAAGCTCTATTTTTACCTAAAGGCAGCAAAGCAATTGGACCTTCAGGTAAAAATCTTTGCCAAGCCGTATCAAGATGATCTTTTTCTGTCTCGACATGAACAACAAAGGCACTTTGAGAATAGCTATGCTTTTTTAAGCGAATATTGAATAATTTCCGAGTCAAAGAATTAGATCCATCGGCACCAATCAATAGATCTGCATACATAGGTTCATTACCTAAAAGATGAACATCAACTCCACTCTTATCCTTACTTTCCTTTATTGAGGTAATCTCGATTCCGTAATGCATAGAAATATCCAAGGAACTTATTAAAGTCTGCAATTCAGCTTTAAGTAAATTATTTTCGACAATGAATCCTAATTCAGAGAGGCCCAATGCCATTGCCTCAAAACTAATCGCTGACATTCCGTCAGCAACATCTGATGCATCCCATACTCTCATATTCGCATAAGGATAAGCGCGTTTTTTGATCACTTCTTGCCATATACCAAGGCATTGAAAAATCTTAATCGAGCCTACAGATAAAGCAGAAACCCTTAAGTCAATATCCTCATCATCTTTATATTCAGAGGGTTCGCCTGCATCGATAACATGAATATGATATTTTTTATTAAAGGAGGATTGAGCCAATAATGCCGCTGATGTTAATCCAACAATACCAGCCCCTACGATAACTATATGATTATTTTTCTTCATTTAAATGCTATTCCTCGAGATAAACTAGGCAATCTTCCCGTCAAACCCATGGTATGCTTGATGAAGAGCTTTCTAAATCCTGGGATTAAGTCAAAATACATCATACCGGCGTTCCTGAGAATTCGAACCGACTTCCTTTGACTACCGAATAATCGTACTAAGCCATCAGTGAAAAATTTTAGTTTTTTATGGTCATGCTGCCGCCATTCTGAGTACTCGAATAATAAATTAGAATTACCCAAATCAGTCTTATTTTTTAGGGTTTCTTTGTATATACAATCAGCTAACGTAGCTACATCACGTAATCCTAAATTAAACCCTTGTGCTGCAACTGGATGCAAACTATTGGCAGCATTTCCTATTATTACGCTGCGGCGTGAATATAATCTTTGCGCTTCTGTTAACGCCAAAGGGTAGGATACACGTTCACCCAAGCTACTAAAAATTCCTAAACGTAGCCCAAAAACTTCTTGTATAGCACTTAAGAAAATATTTTCCGGAGCAGACATCAAATTCTCTGCATCCTTTGTCGGTATTATCCAAATAAAAGCAGCCCGACCTTTATTTATAGGTAATAATGCTATTGATCCTGATTCTAAAAATCTCTCAAAGGCTCTGCTAGCTATAGGCTTCTCAGTTAATAAATTCCCAATTATGGCAACTTGATCATAATTTATCTGCTTCATACCAATACCTAAGAAATCACGAATATCTGAATTTGCCCCATCTGCCGCAATTAATAACTGACTAGATATACTGTTTTTTGAATCTTGAGATTTAAATTTTACATTACAATAGTCTTCCTGAGATTCAACTGAGGTTATTTCTGCTGGACAAAAAAAATGAATATTACTTTTCTTTTTAGCATTACCCAATAAAACATCACCTAGTACTCGATTTATAACCACATAACCCAGTGCTTCGACTTCCTGTTCCTCAGCTGTTATATGTGAAAAACCAAATCTACCTTGGTCAGATACATGTATTGACTTAATTGGCATAGAGGCATCATGGATTTGATCCCATACTCCCAAGGCAGTAAACATACTTTGACTGCTTCGAGATAATGCTGTAGATCTGTCATCAAAACTAGGTTGTGACTGATGCTCACGTCGTACTTTCTCAATAACCGCGATACGGAGATTTAAAGAAGAGATTGCCAATGCCATACTGACGCCAATCATACCGCCACCGACAATAACAATATCAAAGTCAGTTTTCACCGAAGAATGCATTAACTGCCCATCATTAATTCAATTGCGGCGGGATCTTTAACGAGAGACTGACTTAGTACCTCGGGTGTACTATCTTTAACCAAAACCATATCTTCAATCCTTACTCCAATATTTCTGTAGCGCTTTGGAATATCTTTTTCATTACCAATATAAATCCCCGGTTCAATTGTAGTAACCATTCCATTTTCTAACAAGCGCCATTCCTCATCTACTTTATAATCCCCAACATCATGGACGTCCATCCCTATCCAATGTCCAGTTCTATGCATAAAAAACCGTCGATAGGCCTCATTTTCTATGAGTCTTGAAATCTTTCCTTGTAAAAGACCAAGATTTAATAAGCCTTGTGTAATAATTTTTACAGCTTCATTGTGGGGATCATTAAAATGATTTCCTTTTTTTACTTTACTGATAGCTGATAATTGTGCCTCTAAGACAATATTATAAATATCCAGTTGAGCTCGGGAAAAGCGACCATTGACTGGAAAAGTTCTAGTTATATCTGATGCGTAATATTTTAATTCACAACCGGCATCAATTAATACTAAATCGCCGTCTTTAAGCTCTGCATTATTTGAAACATAGTGCAAAATACAAGCATTTTCCCCACCGCCAACAATTGGGTTGTAAGCATGCTCGGCGTTATATCTTGTGAACTCATAAATGAATTCAGCTTCTAATTCGTATTCAAACATCTTAGGATGCACTTTCTTTATAGCATTTTCATGTGCTACTACCGCAATTTTTACCGCATTTTTCATTGCCGTAATTTCAGTTTTACTCTTAAATAATCGCATATCATGTAGTAAATGATCTAAAGATATTATTTCTTGTTGATATTGATTTCTTTTTGGTTTATCGCTTTTTTCATTCACCCATGAATTTAATTTATTATCGAACTCTCTGTCTCTATGCATTGAGTAATAAATATATTTTTTTGTTTGAATTAGTGCAGGTAATATTTCATCAATATCATCGATTGGATATGCATCATCCACTTGAAAATCATTCATCGCTCCTTCTGGGCCATAACGCTTTCCATCCCATTGCTCTCTTAACCTATCGCGTTCCTGGCAAAATAAAATGAATTCTCCTTCTGATCTTCCCGGTATAAGAACGAGTATTGAGTTGGGCTCATCAAATCCTGTGAGATAAAAAAAGTCACTATCTTGTCTGTAACGATATTCAATATCTCGACTCCTATTTTTAGGAGGTGCGCTTGGTATAATTAACAAAGAATGATCCTCGATCATTCGCATGATTTGTTGCCGCCTATTTTTAAATTCAGATTCATGCATCACAATCAATCACCATTTTTTTAATTGAGATCTTTTTGATTCTTAATTTTTTTTTCAATCGCATCATCACGAAAATCAGCAAGTTCTTCATAAACCAATTGGACACTAACCCGAATGTATTCCATTACTTCCTCGAAAGCAGATTCATTATCCTCTTCACCAGCTTCTTCATTTACTGTTGCACGAGTAATCTCAAGGAAGTCTTTGATAATTACATTTAAAGGGTCTTGATTTAAATGATCTTTTAATTTTTTTGGTTTCTTACCTGTCACTATGCCATGCAAGAATCCATCACACCATTGAGAAATAGCTTCAGTCCTTTCAGTTATATTGCGCTCATCATCAGGTAAAAATAATTCGAATTCAGATTGTCTTTCAACCAACTGCGCCCAGGTGTCTTTAAATAGATCCTCTAGCATTAATACGCAGTCATCTCTGGATACTTTTTGTGAAGAGGTATTATCAAATATTTGTTCAATACAGAGATTAAATGCATTTGGCCCAAGAACCGCCAGTCTTCCACATAATAAGCCATGAGATTGGGCACAGAGCCAGCTTGAACCACAAGAATTTAGACCACTCTCAAGGTCTGAAAAATTTATTGAATGCTTACTCATAAATTAATACATCACAGGAATTTTGTACCTTAAAAAGACATGATCCCATTTATCTTAATTGCTGACTACAGAAAATATTATAATGATGATTGATTATCTGCTCACTGATCTTTATATTAGGTTAATGAATAATAATTCAACTTTAAATTTCGAGAATGACCTCAAACGACTCGAAGGTCGTCTTGATGATCTTGTTCAAGTCTGCGATCGTCTTCAAAGCGAGAATAAATCCTTAAAAGAACAACAAGATTCCTTATCAAAAGAAAGAGCGACTTTATTGCAAAATAATGAACAAGTCAGGGGGCGCGTAGAAGCCATGATCGTAAGATTAAAATCAATGGAGCAAGGTAACTAATTTAAATGAACTGGAGTCAAGACGAATGAGTGAAATGTATGCACATGTGAGCGTAAAGATACTCGAAAAAGAATATCAAATATCATGTCTTGCAAGTGAGCGTAATGCATTACTAGATTCAGCAGAAGCATTAAACGGAAAAATGCGAGAAATCAGAGACAGTGGTAAAGTTGTTGGCTTAGATAGGATTGCTGTCATGGCGGCATTAAATATGGCTCATGATTTAATTCAAGCTGAAACAAAAGATCAAGCGATAGAGAATTCACTAGGTACACGCCTCAAGATGATGGCCGATCGAGTCGACTCAATATTGGGCAGCAATAAACAACTTGAACTCTAATTAATTTCATTTAAATGCTTTTAAAATAAAATCTCCTGCGATGTTCGATGTAAACCTGGATACCTTCGATCCTAACTTTATATTTCGGGGTCATGTTCTGTGAGTACATTTGCGCAAAACCACATATTCGTGGATAGCCTGTTGTAGTCTCGGCTAACCCCACTTGCTTCTCTGGTTCGAGAGCAACGGTTTATAACGGCATATGCGGGAGATTTTTCTCTTTGTTTATTACTTAATAATAAAATATGCAAAACACTAAAGAAAAAATAAGACAACTAGCGCTCACAAGGCGCCGTTCTCTATTTAATGATGAAAAAATAAATGCCTCAAAAGCTATTACAAGCGCAATCATAAAATCCAATTATTTTAAAGAATCCAACAACATTGGTTGTTATTTATCTATGAATGAAGAAGTAAATACTAAATTTCTGATAGAGGCCATTCAGAAGAGCGGTAAATCTCTTTTTCTACCTAAAATACAACCAGGTGCAACCATTAATTTCATTCAAACAAATAAAGATACTAAATATTCATCTAATCAATATGGCATAAAAGAGCCTTTAAGTAATGAAGATTATGATATCAAAAAGATAGATCTAATCATCGTTCCCTTAGTTGCGTTCGACTCCAAAGGAAACAGAATTGGAATGGGGGGCGGATATTATGACAAAAAATTTCAATATCTAACTCAAAACGATAAAAAGCCTTTACTTATTGGTATCGCATTTAGTTGTCAGCAATTTAAAAAAATACAATCAGATAAATGGGATGTTAGTCTTA
>JAPKEL010000087.1 GCA_028822065.1 Woeseiaceae bacterium
AAATTTTTCATCTTCCCCTTTATGGCCAAAATATTGTGTAAATCCTCTTGATTATCAGCAGGGAGCTGCACTTTTTGATGAGCAGCCAAGTCTAAAATAGTGGAAACGCGCAGAGAGCCATCCAAATGGCAATGGAGTTCGGCCTTGGGAAGTTTATGAAGTAAATCTTTTGTAATTTTCACTTTGTTTCTTCGTGAAGATAGGTTTTGGGTTTGTACAAAAAAGCTACAAAAACAAACACAAGAGCAGTACCAAGCATCAACCAAGTAAAGAACCAAAAATAGTCTGACCCTTCGAGGTTGGTTTGTCCTCCAACCATTATGGCGGTGTCAAATTCGATTTCCTTAATGCCCCCTCGACTTTTCACGACTTCCCTCTTTCCTTCATCACCCTTCAGTTCAATGATCCGATTTTCGCGCCAGCTATAAGGTTTCTTCTTCGCGCTTTCGTCTTTACTTGGGCGACTGATGGTACTAACAAGAACAATATCATTTTCTGTCATGTAATTCTTGTCTGCGCCCAGGCTGGTTATGCGAAACATATTGCGATTGACCAAACGATATTGTAGGGGCGATCCCCAATTATCGATTATGCTTTTGATGAGGTCTGTACCTGCTTGGGTTTTTGGAAGAGTATTTTTATTGCTATCAAAATAGGATTTAATTTTTACAAAGGCTGTGTTGAGGTTTGTTTTTTCAGCTGTCTTTACCGCAATTTGCTTCCCACCCTTGGAAAATTTCAACCGGATATCGGTAGTGGTGCCAAATGTACCATCTTTTCCTGCTAATATAAGGGTGTAGCTCCCTTCTTGATTGGTTATGTATTGTATACTGTTACCGTTTATGTCTTTTGTTTGAGAGGTGAGTTTAAGAATATCTTCCTGTGTGCTTAATAGCTTTTTACCATTTTTGTCTTTGGCTTGAATTGTCATGTTGAGAGAGGTCGCTGCTACCAGTTGATTTGGTACCTGGATAAATGAATTGACGCCTGCGGTAAAGAAATTACCCAAAGAAACAGACATCAAAAATAACGCCATAATCACTGACTTCATGGATCTAGGTGCTTGGGTATAGGCAAATTCAAGGCATGTGATAGAGACCATTACCTCGGAGGATGTTAGGATTGCATAAGCAAAAATTTGCCATCCGATGGAGGGTTGCTGACCTTGATCAACCCATTGCTGAACTACTGAGACCATAGCAAATCCAATGACCATCACAAAAAGGCCAATACTTACCTTTCGCAATGGGGTCAGGGGAAAAACTTTGTCCAATACCGGGTAGATGCCAAAAGCAAAGATTGGGACCATAATCACGATCATGATTGGATTGATGGCTTGAATCTGAGAAGGGAGCCAATGGACACCGAGCCAATTTCTGTTGAGATCTTCGGCTTGTAGGACCCATGAAGAACCAGTCTGGTCAAATAATGCCCAAAAGACTGCAACAAAGGAAAAGATAATAGCCAATTTGGTCATGGTCCTGAGTCCTTCCCTGCTAAATGTCTCCCGTATGAAGCCCATGCCTTTAGGTTGGATATGAATGAACTTTTTGCGACCTAGCCAGAAGACATAGGTTGCGATGGCCATCAAGATACCAGGAATGCCAAAGGCCAAATGGGGACCGTACCATTCGAGGAGCCAAGGTGTAAGTATGGTGGAAATGAAGGCGCCAACGTTGATGGAAATATAGAACCAGCCAAAAACCTTTGTGAGCCAAGTCGCGTTGCTCTCGCCAAATTGGTCCCCCACATGTGCGGAGACGCAGGGCTTAATTCCCCCTGACCCCAGAGAAATAAGGGCGAGACCAGTCATCATCCAAGCTTCGGGGGTAAGGCCACCCGAACCCATGAACGCGAGGGTAAGATGCCCTAGGCAGTAGACCAGCGACAAGCTGATTATGGTTCGGTACTTACCGAGTAATGTGTCTGCGAGAAGTGCCCCAAGGATAGGTGTAAGATAAACCCAGCTTGTGAAGTTGTGGTATTGCTCAATAGCGGCGGCTTTGTTCATAGCCGCAAGATTGGGGTTGTCGGTGAGGATATGAAGATATTTAGTCATGAAAACAACCAGAATGCCCTTCATGCCGTAAAAGCTGAACCGTTCTGCAGCTTCATTACCTATAATATATGGGATTCCCTTTGGTATATCTTTGGATGCCCTGGGTGCTGTTAAATACTTATTCATATCTCACTTTCATTAGTTTATTAAAAATACTAGGGTTGAATATACTGGGATAAGAAAATAGTAAAAAAATAAAATGACACTCAAATAATAATAAAATGTGTAAATTTTTAACTGAAATTCAGGTGTGAATATTAGGTTTATCTGTATTTAAATTGGTAATTAAATAATAGGATCAAAATGGCAGAACGTGAAAAAGGTACAGTGAAGTGGTTTAATGAACGGAAGGGATTTGGATTTATAGAAAGAGAATCCGGTTCTGATGTCTTTGTTCATTTTTCCAGTATTAAAGATAGTGGATTCAAAACCCTGAAAGATGGTCAGGCTGTGGAATTTACAGTTGTGAGTTCTGAAAAGGGTGAAAATGCGGAAGAAGTTACTCCTCTTTAAGCAAGAAAGTAGTTTTCCACTTAATTTAAGGTAAGTCCAACCAATAGAGAAATCCGCAGGATTATAATGTTAATCCGATTCGATTAATTGTTTTGGGAGCATTCAGGCGTAATTAAAGAAATAAAACAAAATAATCATGATATATAAATTAAAATCCAAATCTATCGCTTTGATGAGTATACTGCTTTTCAGCTCATGCAGTACCA
>JAPKEL010000039.1 GCA_028822065.1 Woeseiaceae bacterium
TTGCTACAAAAAGCATTGCCGCCAGTCCAAAGAGTGCCGTCAGCAAACTCAGCATCGGCATAACCATAGCCGCCAGTGATTAATAGATGATCAGTTGGGTTATAAATAAAATCAACTTCAAAACCACTAATATCTAATCCTTCTGAATTAGCTGTTGTTGTTAAGAAGTTAGACAATATTTGTCTAAACTGTGCATCTGTCCAGTCAATAACAAAGGCAGCGCCATTAATTTGTAATTTGCCGTTAAGCCATGTAGTTTTAGCTCCTACCTCATAAGTCCAATTCTCTTCAGGTTCAAAAGATGGATCTGCTGTAATAGGAAGACTGGGGTTAATACCACCAGATCGAGTGCCATGAGAAGCAGAAGCATAAAGCATAGCGTCTTCCGTTGCCTTATAACTCACTGTGAATCTGGGATCTAAATAATCATGCTTAACTTCATGATAAGCAGGAACTCCTGCTGCTTCAAAGGTCTTAAGCGAGAAGAAGAAATCATCTTTCGTGCTTAATAGAGTGCGATTATCATTAGTCCACCGCAATTCCGTTGTTACAGTAACTTGATCTGTAACATCGTATTCAAATGAACCAAACAGTGCATGTTGTGTAACCTTATTAATACCAGAAGTTAGATGATTATTTGGATTGCTCCCTTCCCACCAAATTATTCCAGTAGTTGCTGGATCTACAGATGGTTGAGCAAGGACTGGGTGACTAACACCCATATTCCCATTGAAAAAGGCGATAGGAAAGCCAAATATTGGGTGGAATGCTGATGGAAAATATAGGGGTTCTGCAGTTAGAAAAATAAGTTGATCAGCAGGCAGACCAGATGCTTCAAGCGCTTCGCTGACATCAACATTAAAAGCTGTTGATGAAATGCTGTCAGATTTAAAATAAAATGCGCCTGCAGACCATCGAAGTCTTTGATCTGTGTTGGATTCTATTCTTATTTCTTGAGATAAATAATCCTGGTCAAGATTCTGTGATCCAAGATAGGTGTCAGCTGCAAATAATCCTCCAAAGGATATGGTCGGTGCTGGAAAACCAGGATCCGCTACCAATAAAGGTGGAGTTCCCATAGGTCCCAAATTAGCCATACGACCAGCAAGAGGACCACCATAAAAATATGCTTGAGCTGCAGCAATAGTAGTCCAACCATAATGTTGAGCACCTTTATAACCTCGATCAAGGTCCATATTTCCATGATTTTTACTTTCTGAATAAGATGAGGTTGATATAACGTTATACTCATCATAATCAAAATCCATTTTCAGAGTAACTCGTGAAGAATTTCCCTTAGCTGAATAAGCTTCTGGAGACATACTAAATTCATCTGTTCCTGAACCATTGATCTCGCCGCAATGATAATAAGGAACTCCAGAATCGTAAGTTACTCCACGTGGTCCGCCGTCAAATTGACCACAATTATTGGCGTCTATTGAGAGCGGTAATTGATCTATATTTTCTGAACCATGAAAAACACTAAAAACAATATCCGTTGATTCATTAGGAGTGTATCTAAGAGTCGCCATTATGCTTTCGTTATCATGCCCACCCAATTGATACTCTTGATCCACAGGCCTATTAGAATATGTACCACCATCATGATCAGAATCTATAGCCAGACTGCCAGAGAGTTTTCCATCTATAATCGGCCCACTCACAGAAGCTATCACTTGTCGAATATTATCTAGATCAACTGTTGTTGTAATTTTACCGGCAAATTCATTAGTTGGTTTCTTGGTTACATAATTAATAGCACCGGAAAAAGAATTACGGCCATAAAGAGCGCTTTGTGGACCTTTAACAACCTCTACTCGTTCTAAATCAAGCATAGCTAAATTCTGAGAACTTCTACCTGAAACGAATACGCCATCAAGGAAGATACTGACATTGTTATCAAAACCACGAGTATCAATCATACCCATACCACGAATTACTGGAATATTTAGACGACCATTCTCGCTGCTATTGAACGTCATATTTGATGTAAAATTTGCTAAATCATTTATGTCTTTAATAGTTGCTTTATCTAGTTGATCAGATGAAAAAGCCGAAATAGCAAGAGGTACTTCTTGCAGATTCTCACTACGATTTCTTGCGGTTACAGTAATTTCCTCTATCACTGTTTGTGCCATTAAAGGCTCTAAGGAAAAGACAAGCATGACTACAATTAAGTTAATCAAAATATTTATATTTTTCATTTTCTAATACCCCATCATTTTTATTAGTAAGAAACTCCCATACAACTATAATGAGATTAAGATAATTTGCAAACCTGTGCAATTCTTATTATTAAAAGTTTATCTAACTGCTGATGATGTCAATGACTTATTCTAATTTTTATGAGCAGAAGAAAAAGTTTTAATCTCAACAAAACCTCATCTTTTATGACGGTATTAAAAAATTCTGAATTTGTTACCCAAAAGCAATAAACCTATTTGTCTAATGCTATTTTATTACAGTGCTCAAAGATGTAATTATATTGATTTTATAAAGAGTTATTAGGGTTTACTATTCTGATAGTATTTGTCTCAAAGTGCCCATTATTGAGACATAAAATGGGTTCTAGTTGTCTGTTATCTTTTCATTGATGACGATAGATCTTCGCTAAGTTATTTTCTTAGCTATGGAACTTTCAGAATTATCTCAGTTGAGTTACAAAATATTATGACGAAAACCAAAAAATTCTCAGCTTTGCAAGTGGGCATCGTTTGGCAACGCTTAAATGGTCTTTTGGATGAAACTGCTCACGTGTTTGTTCGTACTTCTTTCTCATCAGTTGTACGAGATAATTGGGATTTTGCCGTTTGCCTGATGGATTCTAATGGTAGGCTGTTTGCACAGTCTTCACGGAGTATCCCCTCTTTTATAGGCTCTATGCCCCGTACTCTAAAGATTATGTTGAAACGCTTTCCTAAAGAGACCTTGAGTCCTGGTGATGTGATGATATCCAATGATGGCTACTATGGTACAGGCCATCTCAACGATATTACGATGATTCGCCCCGTTTTCCGTGATGGAAAATTGATCGCTTTTCTGGGTAGTGTATTTCATAGCGTTGATATTGGTGGAGCACCATCTGTTACAGCCAGAGATTCTTTTGAAGAAGGGTTGACTATACCTGTGTCAAAAATCTTGATTAAAGGTATTAGAAACGAGGACGTGATTGCATTTATGACAGATAATCTTAGAGCACCTGAGGAAACTTTTGGTGATATTGGCGCGCAATTTTCTGCTTATGAGTTAGGCATCAAAAGACTGATAAAAATCTTAGATGATGAACAAATCGATGATTTAGATATGTTAGTTGAAGAAATACTTGGACGGTCTGAGGTTGCCATGCGTAATGCAATTTCAGCTATTCCTGATGGAATTTACAGCGATGAAATTATGCTGGATGGATTCGATGAACCCTTAAAAATTTGCTGTGAAGTATCTATTTCTGGAAGTGATCTTAGCGTTGATTTCTCTGGTACCTCTGAACAGATTAATCGGCCGGTTAATTCAGTTCTAAACTACACCATAGCTTACTCAGCTTATGCAATTAAATGCGCTTTTGACCCCTACACACCCAATAACGAAGGATCATTCAGGCCAATTACTATTACCGCTCCAGAGGGTTCTCTACTAAACCCATTAAGGCCTGCACCAGTTTGGGCTAGGCACTTGACTGGACATTATTTGCCACCTGTTATTTTTAGTGCACTGGCTAAATTAATACCCGATCGAATTATTGCGGACTGTGGTTCGCCAGTGTGGAATGTTTATTTTTCAGGAAAATTGGACGATGGCCAACGGTTTATAAAAATGTTTTTTATGAATGGTGGTCATGGAGCACGTCCCCATGAAGATGGCCCTGCATGTCTAAGCTTTCCAAGTAATATTGCTACAGTTCCATTGGAACAATTTGAGAATAGTGTTCCTATTTTAATCATGGAAAAAAGCTTAATTGCAGACTCTGGAGGAGCAGGCGAATTTAGAGGAGGTCAGGCTCAACGTCTTTCTTTTAAAATTATTTCTAAGCACCCAGTGACAATGACCATTCGACATGAGCGAGTTAAATATCCTCCAAGAGGATTATTGGGTGGAAAAGACGGGTCTGCAGGGTGTGATTATCTTAATGGTAAAATTATACCTGCCAAGAGTCGTGTTGAATTAAAGAACAATGATGTGGTCACATTCGATACTGCAGGTGGCGGAGGGATAGGCTCTCCAGAAAATCGTTCTGAAAAGAAAATTATTCAAGATTTAAAGTCTGGTGCTGTGACAAAAGAAGCAGTAAAGCGTGATTATGCCTTTATAGAAAAAGGGGTATCTTAGATGTCTGATAATTACCGATTAGGGGTTGATATTGGTGGCACCTTTACAGACTTAGTAATGGTTAATGACAATAATGGGAGACTGTTTGATGAGAAGGTTTTGACCACTCCAGACGATCCCTCATTAGGAGTTATTGAAGGAGTAAAAAATATTCTTGAGAAGAATAATGTTCAAGCTTCAAAATTGAAGCATATTATTCATGGTACTACCTTAGTTGCCAATGCGATTATTGAGCGCCGTGGCTCTAAAGTGGCCTTAATTACCTCTCAGGGATTTCGTGATATACAAGAGATAGGTACTGAGTCTCGCTATGATACCTATGATTTATTTATGAAAATCCCAGCACCATTGGTCACTCGCCAGTGGCGTTTTGAAGTCCCTGAAAGGATTGGCCCTGATGGACAAGTTATAACAAAATTAGATGAATCTAGTGTTGTTAATGTGGCAAGAGCTATTGCTTCGAGCGATATAGATGCTGTCGCTGTTTCTTTGATTCATAGTTATCAAAATCCAGTTCATGAAAGACAAATACGTGAAATATTACAACGCGAATTACCAGATATCATTGTGTGTATCTCTAGTGATGTAATGGCTGAGATTGGTGAGTATGAACGTACATCAACTACCATCTGTAATGCTTATGTATTGCCAACATTTACTCGCTATTTGGCAAGATTAACTAGAAGTTTGCATGATTTGGGTGTCGGTAGAGACTTGTATTTAATGCTTTCTGATGGTGGAACAGTGCATGAATCAACAGCAGCAATTTACCCAATAAGACTAGTTCAATCAGGTCCAGCAGGTGGTGTACAAGCAGCAGCAGCAATCAATAAAGTTATAACTAACAACGATAATCAGGGAAATATTTTGTGTTTTGATATGGGCGGTACAACTGCGAAAGCTTGCTTGGTGGAAAATGGAAAACCAATGCACGCGAATGAATTTGAAGTCGCACGAATATTTAGGGGTAAAAAAGGTAGTGGTATACCGCTTAAAATTCCTGTAATTGAGATGATAGAAATTGGAGCAGGCGGTGGCTCTATTGCTCATTTAGATAATTTAGGGCTCATACAAGTAGGACCAGAAAGTGCTAGTGCTGATCCTGGACCTGCTTGTTACGGTATGGGTGGCTTGAATGCTACAGTTACTGATGCTGATCTTATTCTTGGTTATCTTGACGCGAATAATTTTTTAGGTGGTGATATGCAACTTGATGTTGAAGCATCAAAAACAGCCGTTAAAAATACTATTGCGGATCCATTAGGGTTATCGGTAGTAGATGCAGCTTGGGCTATACATGAAACGGTGAATGAGAGTATGGCTCAAGCTGCAGCTATTCATGCACTTGAAAAAGCTAAACGCATTACAGATTATTCAATGATTCCCATTGGTGGCGCGGGACCTGTTCATGCTTGTAATATTGCACTCAAACTGAATTTATCAACACTGATTTGTCCTCCAGGTGCAGGTGTTGCCTCGGCATTAGGTTTTCTTGTATCACCAACGTCCTTTACGACTCTGCAAGGTGGTGTGGTCTCTCTAAGTCAGCTAAATTTTAAAACTTTAAAAAAACAAATTCTAGAAATGGAAGAACAAGGACGAAACTTAATTACAGAAGCAATGGAGAGTAAAGATGATGTTGATGTCGAGATACTTGCCTCCATGCGATATATTGGTCAGGGCTATAATGTGGAAGTAGAGATTCCTAAATCAGTATTATCATCACAAAATATTTCTGAAATACAGCAATTGTTTGAAGTTGTTTATCTTACTCAATTTGGGAGAATCGAGTCTCATATGGCAATTGAAATCGTATCATGGCGTGTCGTGACTTCAGGTCCTACACCAACAATAGATTTAGCTAAAGCAAGAGTTGGAGTTCAATCTGATAATTATAAGAAAGGAGAAAGACAAGTCTATTTTGGCTGTAAAAATGATTTTATTTCTACACCTATTTATGAACGATCCAAGCTAGAGATAGGACAAAAATTTGAGGGATCTGCTATTTTTGAAGAACGTGAATCTACGATCGTCGTTCCTCCTAGATCAAATTCATACGTTGATAAAGCTTTAAATCTCATTATAAATCTTCCCATCAAAGATGAGGCTGAATTAAGTTAATGATTGAGGAAACAACTCATAAAACTAAGACTGTTGCTGAAACACTAGCACAGGCACTTTATGATAATAGTGTCACTCATATCTATGGAGTACCGGGTGGTGGTAGTAGCTTACTTTTAATAGAAGCCGCAGCTCAACTGGGCATCAAGTTTGTACTCACTAGAACAGAAACTGGCGCTGTGATAATGGCCTCAGCAACTGCAGAGCTCACTGGTTCTATAGGTGTTGCCTTAACTACAAAAGGTCCAGGGGTTGCTAGTGCTGCTAATGGTTCTGCTTGTGCTTTGCTTGATCGTACTCCTGTAATTTTAATAACTGATGGCTTCACAGAACAGCAGTCAGATTTTATTACTCATCAATTTATTGATCAAAAAGCTTTATTAGCACCAGTTACTAAGGGCCATAGTAGATTGGAAGAAAATCAAGTCATGAGTGAAATAAGTAGACTTATAGATTTAGCTATGAGCCCCCCTTGTGGCCCTGTGCATATTGAGTTAACTGGAGCTACAGCAAAGAAAGAAGTGTTAGAACTTCAGACTCAGAAGACATTAGATAAGCGTGAATTGAATGCAGATAATTTAAATGATTTTGCTAACGCTAATGAACTTATTAACAATGCTTCTCGACCGGTTATTGTAATTGGGTTAGAGGCGCGTAGTGATGAGAATACAGAAAAAACACGAGAGTTGATCGATAATACTGACTGTCCTGTCCTAACTACTTATAAAGCGAAAGGAGTTATTTCAGACCATCATCCACAATATGCAGGAATATTTACAGGTGGAATGGCAGAGTCAGCTTGCATATCGAAGGCAGACTTAATAATTATGATTGGAGTGGATCCTGTTGAATTTGTATTACAAAAGTGGCGATATCAAATTCCAATTATTGATATTTCAGTTGTTGAATACCCTGTACATTATTTAAAACCAGATGTAGGACTCTATGGCCCTATCAATAATAGTATAAGTGCTTTATTGAATGGTATCTCAGTATGGTCTTCGGATTGGAAATTACCTGATATAAAGGCCTTACGCGATGACATGCATTATGCTTTGCAGTGTCATGCAGATGAAGGGATAGGAGCGCAAGATGTAGTAGAGGTTGCACTGGAATCTGCTATGTCAAAACATACTCTAAATCAAGAAAAGAGATTGCCACTTATTACCGTTGATGCTGGTGCTCATATGTTCTCGGTGATGGCTTTCTGGCCCTGCAATCAACCATTTGATGTACTGATATCAAATGGACTAGCTACGATGGCTTATGCATTGCCTGCGGCTATAGCTGCTGCTATTAAAGAAACTGATAGGACTGTTGTAGCCTTTACTGGTGACGGAGGATTACTTATGTGTCTTGGTGAACTAAGTACTGCTGTTGAACAAGATATACCCATTGTTGTTATTGTATTTAACGACCAATCACTTTCGTTAATAGATATCAAACAACAAGCGTCGGGATTACCGAGCCGAGGAATGCGTTGGGAGACACCAAACTTTAGTCAAGTCATGGAGGGACTGGGCGGTAAAAGTTATCAAGTGAGTAATATACAGCAGTATCGACAGGCACTGGATGAAGCATTAGAGATTGGCAGTCCCACACTCATTGACGTATTATTTAATCCAAAAGGATATGGACAACAATTGAAAGCACTTCGAGGATAATTGAGAAATGCTGATAATAAAAATAATCATGGAATTTAGGAGATAGAGATAATGAGTGTGAATTCTGAATCTACAAATAGTTTTCAATTACCACCAGAGGTTCTAGAAATTTGTGATCTAGCTGAAAACATTGTCAGCAAGGAACTTATGCCTCTGGAAGCTGAGTTTCTTAATTCACCAGATCATGCTTTTGGTATTAAAGAAACACTTAATCTAGAAGCAGTATTTGGCAAAGATACCCTTGATCATTTAATGAATATAGCCAAGGAAACTGGGCTATGGACTTTAATGATTCCTGAAGATTTTGGTGGTGCTGGTCTCTCTATGTTAAGTAAGGTGGCTATTTTAGAACGATTTTATTATACCGCTGTGCCCTTTCCATTTGCCAATGTACCTAATATTCTCTATGACTGTAAAGGTGAGCAAATTGAAAAATACTTAAACCCAGTTATGAGTGGAGAAAAAACCACCTGTTTTGCACAAACTGAACCAAATGCAGGTTCTGATCCTGGTGGAATGATGCAAACTAAGGCAGTCAAAGATGGAGAAGACTGGATTATAAATGGCACTAAAATGTGGATTTCTATGGCTGCTGAGAGTGATGTAATGATGGTTCAAGTTGTTACAGATGCTGAAAAACGCCAGCGTGGTGGTATTACCATGTTTTTGGTTGATCGCAACAACCCAGGCGTTAAAGTAGAAGAAGATGGAATCAAGACCTGGCTTGGACCAAAGGCCTCTCAATACATTGTACACTTTGATGATTGCAGGGTTTCTAATGACGCTATCTTGGGTGGGGTTGGTAATGGATTTCGACTAGGACAAAGATGGTTGACCATACATGATCGTTTACTCAGAGGTCCTTTCGCTCTCGGTAAAATGCAACGCGCACTTGATATGTGTATTTCTTGGTCCAAACAACGGCATACATTTGGGAAACCTCTTGCAGAACGTCAAGCTATACAATGGAAATTAGTAGATATGTATACTGATATTCAATCCTTACGTGCACTGACTTATCAGATGGCTGCTCGCTATGATCAAGGAGAAGACATTAGAGTAGAAGCTGGCTTGATTAAATTAACATCAATGGATTGGGGAGCTCGTTGCTTGGACCATGGAATCCAAATCCATGGTGCAATGGGCGAGTCACTTGAATTGCCTTTGACATTATTTTATCGCTATCTTAGACATGGTCAGATTGGCGGTGGAACTAGTGAAATACAAAGGATGCAGATTGCTCGAAAATTACTCAAAGATTGAAAGGCACTTAAATAATAAAAAGATGCATAAATAATTAACTGAGATAAAAAAACTAAGAGGAAGGAATATGAATGATTTTAAACATGAAGCGGCATCAACTGAGGAACAATATGGTTCACCTACTTATGCTTGGTATGTTGTCATAATCTTATTATTTGCCTATGTCACCTCATTTCTTGATCGCACTATATTAACTTTATTAGTGGAACCAATTCGAGAAAGCCTCAATATTACAGACTTGCAATTAAGCCTTCTTCATGGGTTTGCTTTTGCGGTGTTTTATGTTTCTCTCGGCGTACCTATAGCGCGTTTTGCTGATTCACATAATCGTGTGAAATTAATATCTGCGGGTGTATTGGTCTGGAGCGTTATGACTGCAGTCTGTGGATTAGCAAGAAACTTTACTCACATGTTTTTAGCTAGAGTTGGCGTGGGTATAGGAGAAGCAACTCTCTCTCCAGCTGCCTACTCAATAATCAGTGATTACTTCCCAGTGGAAAAACGTCCAAGAGCATTTAGTGTTTACCAAACTGGAATTTATGTAGGTATGGGATTAGCAATGATTATAGGTGGCTATGTTATTGCAGTAGTGCCCTCTATCAATATGCCATTTTATGGTCCTATGGAACCTTGGCAAGTAGTCTTTCTATTAGTTGGTTTGCCAGGATTATTAGTATTCTTATTATTAAGGACAATTCGAGAACCTCAACGAAAAGGTATGATGGTTGATGCTGAAGGCAATACGGCTATTTCATTTAGGGAGGTATTATCATTTATAAGTGCTAGACGGGGAGCTTATGGTTATGTAATCGGTGGTGTGGCTGCTAAAAGCTTAGCATTCTATGGCGTAGCGGCTTGGTTACCAACATACTTCATGCGTACTTTTGGTTGGGATGCTCAAACTATTGGTCTTTGGTATGGTCTAGCTAGTATTATTTTTGGCGTGATTGGTATCAATACCGGATCTACTGTGAGTGTTTGGCTCCGAAATCGAGGGTACAGTGATGCCAATTTACGAATATGTTTGGGAGCTGAAGCCTGCTTAATCCCTATAGGTATACTAGCTTCTTTAATGCCAACACCAGAATTATCAATGCTATTTTATTGCGGGTTCATTTTCTTTGCTAGTTTCTCAGTAGGATGTCAAGCAGCGGCTCTTCAAGAGATAACACCCAATCAACTACGCGCTCAGGTCTCAGCTATTTATCTTTTTTGTACTAACATGGTTGGCATTGGTTTTGGACCAACATTCATAGCCTTTTTTACAGATGTAGTATTCAAAAATGATGCCTTGGTTGGCTATTCTATGTCGATTGCTGTGGCTTTTGCATGCCCTATTGGAGTATTTTTATTTTGGCGTGGTTTAAAGCCTTATCGTAAATGTTTAGATTTAGCTAAACAAAATTATGCTGCGCCAAGTTAACATTGAGATAGTATAAATATTTAAAGGAATAATAATGCATAACTATCAAATTTATATTAATGGTCAGTGGAGAGACTCAGCTTCTGGAAACTCCTTTGATAGCCTGAATCCTTATACGGGCGAATCTTGGGCATCAATACCGCAGTGTAATGCCGCTGATGTAGAGGCTGCAGTAGATGCAGCCAATACAGCATTTGAGAGTGAAGCATGGCGAGGGTTAACCGCTACTGCACGTGGAAAAATGGTTAAAAGATTTGGGCAAGTATTATTAGATAACGCTGAAAAACTAGCTGCTATTGAGGTGCGTGACAATGGTAAATTATATAGTGAAGTGCTAAACCAATGTCGTTATATGACTGAATGGTTTGAGTATTTTGGTGGGCTTGCTGACAAAGTGGAAGGCACCGTTCCCCCGATTGATAAACCCAAAGTACTTAATTATACCCGGTATGAGCCTCTTGGAGTTTGTGCCTGTATAACACCGTGGAATTCACCACTGCTATTATTAGTTTGGAAATTAGCACCGGCATTAGCGGCAGGAAATACTGTGGTTATTAAACCCTCTGAATACACTTCTGCATCAACCTTAGAACTTGCAAAGTTATCAGAGTTGGCAGGATTCCCTCCAGGAGTAATCAATGTGGTGACTGGCTATTCCTCAGAGGTTGGAGAGCCCTTGGTTTCTCATAAGAAGGTTAGAAAAATAGCTTTCACTGGTGGCGAAGAAGGTGGGCGACAAGTTAATATTTCTGCAGCTTCGGATTTTAAAAAAGTCACATTAGAATTGGGAGGAAAATCAGCTAATATTGTCTTCGATGATGCAGATTTAGATCAAGCAGTTGATGGCGCTATCTCTGGCATTTTTGCTGCCAGCGGACAGACTTGTATTGCTGGATCAAGACTATTACTTCAAGATACTATTCATGATGAATTTCTTGAACGCTTGGTTGATATGTCTAGTATCGCAAAACTTGGTGATCCAATGTCTGAGGATACTCAAATTGCTCCTATTGCCAATGAGCTCCAATACAAAAAAATACTAAAGTACATAGATATAGCTAAAGCAGAAGGGGCAAAATGTGTCTTGGGCGGTGGTAGCGCTACTGTTGAAGGTAATCATGAAGGATTATTTGTTTTGCCGACAATTTTTTCAGATGTTGACAATAGTATGAGAATTGCCCAAGAAGAGGTATTTGGTCCAGTTCTTTCAGTGATTCGATTTAAGGATGAAGATGAGGCCGTCTCTATTGCCAATGATATTGATTATGGATTAGCGGCAGGCGTTTGGACTAAAAGTCTTAATCGAGCTGTAAATGTATCTGAACGCTTACAGGCGGGAACAGTCTGGGTCAACACCTATAGATCTACAAGTTATACATCGCCATTTGGTGGTTATAAGTCAAGTGGCTTGGGTAGAGAAAATGGACAACAAGCAATTAAAGAATATCTACAGGTGAAAAGTATATGGCTTCATACGGGTGGGTCAACTAAGAACCCTTACGCTCGTCGATAAATTAGATTAATGAAAGAAAAAATAACTTTATAAGGATGGTTGATAAATGCAAAGAAAGAAACAGTTAAGTAGAAATACTAAATAGGGAGGACTAATGAAAAATTTTAAAATAAAAAACGTATTATTAAGCGCCATGCTTTTTATTTTGGTGCTGACTAATATATCCTGCTCCAAGACAGAATCAGAATATGGTGAGCTTTCAGGCATTGTTAAAGGGACTGAAGTTGATGTATTGCCAGTGATATATGCATATAACACTGATAAGGATGTGGGCTACACAGTATTTGTTGTTGATGGTGAGTATAAAGCTAATCATATGATTGCTGGTAATTATGATGTGACATTAAGACCGGCTGTTGGCCAGTTAAAAAGTTTTAGCTCTCAAACTCATAGTTTTTACATCGACAAAGGCGACCACGCAGAGGTTGATTTTACTATTTCAGATATAGATACGGTGCCTAATTATGTTGGTGGAATGGATTATCCTGATGCACAAATTCTCCCCTATGATGAAATATACCCTCCAGGTCCTGGAAGAGATATCCTAGAACGAACTTGTCATGGTTGCCATACAGCTAACTTTTATTCATATAATGCTGTTAGATCTTATTCTGGTGGACGAGTTCCAAAAAATAAAGATACTTGGGCTATAACGGTTGATCGAATGCATAAAGTCCCTGCTTTTGGTGCTCCAGGTAATCCATCAATGTTTGA
>JAPKEL010000088.1 GCA_028822065.1 Woeseiaceae bacterium
ACCACTGACACTAAAATCAACATCCCAAAACAACAAGCCAGCTTTTCCATAAACATCCAGAGCGCCAGTTGAAGAGGGACTATATTTAACACCAAACAAATAACTGGTATCAGTTTTAGCTTTTAGAGTTAGGGCACCACTTGTTGAATAAGACTTTCCATGTAAGGTTCCAGAATCATTACTAGGCAAGCTAGCCGAGACCTCGGGACTAGTAATAACTCCTCCCTCAAAAGCAAGGCTTGGTGAGACATAGTAGTCCACTGTAAAGTTAGCGACAGTGTCACTGTCGTCAATCGTAACGCCAGTTCCTGCTAGAGCGTTGAATGCATTATCACTAATTTGCATGATACCAAGGCTAAAAGAAGGTTTAGGTATGTCGTGAGCTGATGACATATTTGGAATGGCTATCAAAAACATAACCATTAAACTAGAAATTAATTTACTGCTTATTTTTAATCGAACGATAGGCATAAAAAAGATAACTTATTATGATTTAAAAATAAATCCTACTCTTCTATAAAATTTTTGTCAAATTAAGAAAATAAGTAAACGTTAAAAAAACCATCGCCCCACAAAATCCCGAATGGTAAAGAGAGGTGCTGTGTTCGAATACCAAATCCTTCACCAATATTCGCTCTTCTGGCTTTCTAATTTTTAAATAATTTCAGGAGTTTTTAGGGGCTATAAAAGGGAAGGAAATATTGATAGAGTCGGATTCAGGTCCGGTTGATTAGAACGAAAGCCCTGCCTATACAATCATGTTAGTTTGTTTTATTCAACTCAACTAACGCCTTCAAACCGATATCGATTGTGTTTCCTATGGCTTCATCATAGTCTACGACTGCGTCATGCTCTGTCGAAGCGCTGATCACTGTACAAATTGTTCCAGCACGGTACCCCATCTGGCTACATAAATGAAAAAGTAGGCTAGATTCCATTTCCATATTGAGTACCCGCAACCCCTCAATATTGAGCTTTGAAAGGCTGTCTTTGATGTTGGGCAACGTATTTGTTAACCCGTCAATAAAACGTGAGGATGGCCCGTAGAACCCTGGAGAAGAGACAGTTATTCCAACTTCGAATGCGACGCCATGTTTCGTAGCTTGTTTTACCAAAGCCTCGGTTATTTCAGCCGATGCTTTTGACGCATACGGAATAATTTTCCCCTTGAATCTAGATGTGCTGGGTGTGGCCTCAGTCAGAATTTCATCTGCTGCCGCCTCAATTCTTTCGACTATCTCATCTTCTGGTGGTTGATCGTAGTAAATGCCCGTGCTGTCCAGACCGATTGCATACGAGGCGATCGCAAGTGTTCCGGGGGTGATATCTGACTGAACGCCACCGGACGTTCCGAGTCTTATGAATGTCATCGCCGAGCAGTCGCTGTTCCGTGTGCTATTTTTAAGATCGAATTCGTGGGCAATAAATGCCTCTACCAAGGCAATTTCAACATTATCTGTGCCAATTCCTGTTCCAATCACAGAAACCGGAATACCTTTGTATGTACCAGTAAAAGTTAGGTATTCTCTATTCGAAATCTCACACTCAATCGTGTCGAATTCTTTGGAGACACGAATTGCGCGTGCCGGATCTCCAACGATAAAGACATTGTCCGCAATGTCTCCATTTTTTATACCGAGGTGGTAGAGCCGTTCATTTACGACTACGATCTCAGATTTATCAATCATCAAGGTAATCGGCAACCGACGTATAATTAAAAGCTACGCACCCAAGAGATAACTTAACCGCTAATATCAGCATCATCAACTTCTGTTGATATACAGTCAAAGTTGATAGAATTGTCTTTGCCAATTGCATAAGACATTCCCATACCAAGATAAGGATCATGACCACTCTCCAAGCTTATCAAGAACAAGAACATTCTTTAAATCAAACCCTGCTTTCACATAGTCACGATTAGAAAATTGAACTATGATTTTGTCACAGTATGAACCCATACTAGCATCAACTATTCGACAGACTTTAAGTCTGTATTGGTGATTATCTAGCTTCTTTTCAATTGTATATGTTATCTCTTCTTCATATGAACTCTCAAAAAAACTTTGGGCATAAGCAGAGGGATTTAGGATATTAGCGTCTATACAGCCTCGCATTGAATTACGATTTAGGTAAATACTGGCAACTGAGTTATCACCGTTTAACTCTGTCATCAGCTGAGCAAAACAACCAATTGGAATTTCACCTTCGGATGTATAGAACTTACCATTACTGATACTATAGTCAAGTTCAGGTTCTTTTTCAGAGCAAGCAATCAAGCCAAGAGAAAGTAATAAGAGTAGGAGTAGTTTTTTCACACTAAGATTATATTTCAATTTGACTCTTTATTGAATTGTATTAGGAAACAGGGTTAATAAATTTCTCCTAAAGTATTGATAGTTTAATAGTTTATTAGTAGAATTTATAACTAGTAATATTTTTAAAAAAAACAAGTGTATTATTTAATCTGATCTAATTTCTTAGTTCAGTTTTTTATAAATTATAAAGGAGAATAATTTTGAAACAAATTAATAACATGCAATCGTTAAGTTTGCAAAAAATAGTCCCGATTCATGTGGCTATACTTCTGAGTTGTGTTCTTTCATTGGGGCTATTTAGTCAGCCTTCAATAGCCTCTCATGATAAAGTCTACGAAATAACAATACTTCATACTAACGACTTTCACGCTCGTTTTAGACCAATCAGCAAGTA
>JAPKEL010000040.1 GCA_028822065.1 Woeseiaceae bacterium
CATAACTGCATGACCACCATATAAATCCAGTATTTTTCGGTTATCATTAGTAATCAGTTCGCACCCTTTAGCGCTTATTATCGACAAAGATAATTGTTTATATACTCCAAGCATTACCTGTTCTTCTTTTTTCAAGAAGCTGATATTGGAATTTTTTATACTTTTGTCAGACATATATCAAACCCACGGTGATGTAATCGACATTAATCCAGTTGTTTCTGGTAAATTCCATAATCTATTCATCCATTGAATCGAGCCACCTGCCGAACCTTTTATTAAATTATCAATCGCGCAATTCACAACAATTTGACCATCATTTACTGTCGAATTTATGTGACAATAATTGCTGGTTATCACATTTTTTAATTGCGGTGGACCCTCTGTATAAATTACAAACTCCGAACCTGAGTAATATTTTTTATATATAGAGCTGATTTCTTTAGTTGATAAATTAATATTCAATTTGGCTTGGACGGTGGCATATATGCCACGCGAAAATGGTCCCGAATGAGGTATAAAATTAATTTTTGGCTTCACCGAAGAAACTCTTCCTAATAAACTCTCAATTTCTGGCGCATGTCGGTGAGATAGTGGTTTATATGCAAAAATATTACTATGACGTTCGGGGTGATGTGTTGTTTTTTTTGGTGATCGTCCAGATCCAGTGCTTCCAGTTATCGCGCTAATGTAATACTCATCATTAGTAATCCCCTCTGATATAATGGGAACTAATGCCAATAATATGGCTGAAGCAAAGCAGCCAGGGTGGGCAACAAAATATGAATTACTATCATTCGTATGCTCTGGCACCCCACATATAAATTGTTCCAGTAGCTCTGGTTGAGGATGCTCAATACCATATGTCTGAGAAAATTTATCTGGGTCAGAAAATCGAAAATCAGCAGAGGCATCCACAACTCTTGTATTAATATTATTTAAGGATAACTCATCAATCATTTTTGCTAACAAATTTGCTGATATACCGTGCGGGGCTGCACTAAAAATAGCTATTGAGCCACCAATATCAATATCTTTATTCCAATTTTTATAACTTTTGAAAACTTCATTATGATAAGGGGCAGCTAAATGAGGAAAGACATTATTAATTTCCTCCCCCGCGTATGTGTCTGATATTGCGGCAATAATATCAAAATTTGGGTGCGTTTTTACTAAACGTAATAATTCTCCACCCACATAACCCGATGCTCCCAAGATAACAGTATTAATTTTCATATTGCACCTCAAGACAATCAGAAGTAATTAATTTAGCCATCAAATCACCTAATGCAGAACCATTAGTGAGTGCATTAATTGCCGGTACATTAAGCATATTATTGATTAAATCTAACCCAACAGAATTATCTGTTGCTGGCCCACTAACAACAGTAGGCTCAATCTCATATTCCTCTCTTAGGATTTTTACCCCACCCCAAGCAGCAACTGGATCATTAGCGCATAAAATAATGCCACTAAGTGACTTTCTTATTTCCTGATCCGAAAGAATGGCTTGAACCCCATAAGAACCTAATAAACCGTCACCTAATTCAACCACAATCACATCAGGAAGATCCAAAGCAAGCTGATTTAGCAATGATTTTATTAATGGTGATCCGTTATATGGTGTGGTTGCCACCACGCCAAAATCTGAAAATATCATCGTTTTACTTGCTCCAGCATCCTCCATCGAGAGGATATCTCTCCTCAACGAAACGCCAGTCGCTTTACAGGCTGATACATTAAAGTTTAATTGCCTAAACCTACTAATCAGAGAACACGCAGCCACTGTTTTTCCTGAATCCATGCATGTCCCAGCAATTGCAATAATTGGAATACTAGAAACATTTAACGCGACAGTTTCATCATAAGAGTGCATGCCTACTTTTGCAGGAATGCCGACCCTCTGACCAAGAAATGGAAAATCTAAAACTGTCCCTAAGACTTCACAATTAAATGGCGGGCCCACATCCGGGTTATAAGAATCACAAATTCCCATGACCCCACCAATATTGAGTACCTGAATAGAAGAACCAGCCTTAAGATCCTTTGGTAGATAGCCAGAATAACCCAATAAAGCATTTCGATGACCTAATGCACCAATGACAATATCACCTTCTTTTAGTGTTGACATTCTGCCACTGGTTAATTCCAATTGATTATAGCGGGATTTGTTATTCAATATCCTTACTGCCAGCAATATCCCTTCTTCACAAGGTATATCAAGCGATACCCGCAGTTCGTTACCAAGATTATTATGCTGTGCTACTGACGCAATTTTGTCTGCAAAAATAATCTTCATAATTCTTTCTCTAATTTTCTTGTTACAATAGATTGCAGTGAACCTGATAAAGAAAGAATTTTAGAAAATCCACTCGCATCCGTAGCCGTCCATTCACCGACTTTCTCACCATATAAACCAGATGATGCTTGCATTAATGAATACGGGGAAGTTACTCCGGTTATGAACAGGTTTCCAGGTTTTAAGCTAAATTTAACTTCTCCAGTAACTCTCCTTTGTGAAGATTCGAAAAACGCTTCAATGTCACGAGACGCCAGATCAAGCTGCTTGCCTTCATGCACAAAATCGCCATACATAGGTGCAAGTAACTCTTTTGTTTTTATTTGCAGGGCGGTTAAGACCAACTTTTCTAATTCACGGTGGGTTTTTATGAGTGTTACCGCGGCAGGCGCCTCAAATGCAACGCGACCCTTGGTACCCAATATAGTATCTCCCAGATGAATGCCTCGACCAATAGCATAAGATCTGCATAACTCTTCTAATTTCTCAATTAGCAAAACAGGATTGCATTTTTCATTATTCAGTGAAGTAGGCACCCCTTGCTCAAAACCGATTACATGATTGGTTTCTGGTAAATTTCTATTAAACGCATTAGCTGACAATGGCCATGCATCTTCTGGAATTGAATCTATGGAAGTTAATGTTTCTTTACCTCCAATAGTAACTCCCCATAAACCACGGTTAACCGAGTAACTACTATTATTCTTTGAGATAGGAAGGTTATTCTTTTTTAAAAACCTTAATTGCTCTTTTCTGGCCCAATTATTATCTCTAATTGGAGCTAAAATAGTTAACTTCGGATTTAGGGTTCTTAATGCAATATCAAATCTAACTTGATCATTACCTGCCGCTGTACATCCATGTGCCACTGTATTCAAATCATTATTTTTTGCGAATACAGCTAATTTTTCTGCTTGTAAACCCCTTTCCGCTCCAACACATAATGGATATAAATGCCCTTTTCTTATATTCCCAGCAATGAGATATTTAATGACTTTATGAAAAAATTCTTTTTTTGCATCAATTATGTGATGTTGCATCGCGCCGAGTTTGAATGCACGGTCCTGCAATATATCGGCATGTTTTTTATCAATACCACCGGTATCAACCGTGACGGTAATCACTTCTCTTTTTAACTGCTGTTTAAGCCAAGGAATACAAAAACTGGTATCCAATCCACCGGAATAAGCAAGCACAACAGGAGAATCATCAATACTCATGAGAATTTATAAAATTAGGATCGTTTAATTAGAAATTTAATACTATCGATTAAACTTCTTTGATTAATTTTATTAGAAGTAGCAGTAAAAACCGTATCATCACCGCCGATATTACCCACAATTCCAGGGTAATCACATTCATCCAAAAATAAAGCAACCTGTTGCGCGGCCCCAATTCTTGTTTTAATCACCAATAAATTAGGACCTGCAATATGTAGATCAATAATTAAATCAGTAATGCTTTGAATAGGACTTGAATCTTTTTGTTGTTCTATTCCTAAGGTGTAACCATCAATGGTTTTAAAGGCACCTATATCTTTTAAATCACGGCTGACCGATGATTGTGTGGCGACATGGCCTTTTTTTTTCAGCTCCTCAACTAAGCATTTTTGTGATGTAGCAAACCCATCATGCAATAGCTCGCGAATAGCTTGTTTTCGATATTCCTGTAAGTTCATTGTATTTAACACATTTATCTGAATAATTATGTGCATATAATATATTAAAATGAATAATATTCAAATAAAATAACAGAAAATATTATAAAAAAAAAGAAAAACTCAATTAAATATGTTAATTTAATTAATAAGTATATGTTTTATATCTATTTAATTAATTTCAGGTAAGAATTATTTATTTTTTAAATTCTTTTGATTTTTCTTTAATATTCCATATTTATGCAATACTTCTTCCGTATAGCTGTTGGCACGATTACATCCCTGAAAAACTAATTCACAAGCAGCCTAGAAAGCATAACTGTTTTGTTTTTTCTCTTTTGATTTTTTTCTAATATTCTATATTTATGCAATACTTCTTCCGTATAGCCGTTGGCACGATTACATCCCTGAAAAACTAATTCACAAGCAGCCTGAAAAGCATAACTCTTTTGTTTTTTCTCTAGTAACCTTGTATAAGAATTTATATTTAAATTTTGTTCATCGACATATTCTGCCATTTTATAAAACGAATTAAGTACCTGTTCTTTTGTACAAACTTTATGCAATAACCAATTAGCTATATGTTGACTTGAGATTCTGAGAGTTGCCCTATCCTCCATTAGATAAACATTATCAATATCCAATACTTTTGAGCAACCTACACCTTGATTAACCCAATGCACCACATACCCAAGGATGCCTTGAATATTATTATCTAATTCATCTTGAATATTGCTAGATGTAAGATCTTTCAAAAAACTAACAGGCGGCTTAAGCAAATTTAAAACATAATCATCACATCGTATTTTTATTTCTTGTTGAACTGCTTTCACATTAATGCAGTGATAATGCAATGCATGCAAGGTTGCTGCTGTGGGTGATGGCACCCAAGCACAATTAGCCCCTGATTTAAGATGCTCTATCTTGACTTCCATCATTTCTTTTAGCTCATCAGGCTTTGCCCACATCCCCTTACCTATTTGAGCTTTTCCTATAAAGCCACAGGTAATGCCAATATCTACATTTTGCTTTTCATAAGCATCTAACCAATCTTGTTGTTTAATTTTCTCTTTCTCAAACATTGGACCAAGATGCATACTCGTATGAATTTCATCACCAGTTCTATCCAAAAAACCAGTATTAATGAAAACTATTCGATGTTTTATCTCTTTTATACATTGCATCAAATTACAGGACGTTCTTCTTTCTTCATCCATTAAGCCAACTTTTATCATATTTTCAGGTAATTCGAATAATTCTTCCAGTTTCATAAGCAAACGATTAAATAACTTTGCTTCATGCGAACCGTGTATTTTAGGTTTAACAATATAAATACTTTCAGTTTTACTATTAAAGAACTTTTTTGTGTCTTTATTGCCGGCAAGTGCGCAGGCTGTGGTAATAAAAGCATCAACAAATCCCTCACTGACTAAGTTCTTATTGCTATCCAAGATCATGTCCGTTTTCATATGTTGGCCAACATTTCTGACCAGCATGAGCGCTCTGCCAGAAAGAGACAATAATTTGCCATTCTTTGCTGTAAATATTTTGTCTTTATTTAAGGAGCGTTTTAATTGTTTACCTGATTTCTGCATTTCACATGTTAATGTTCCAAGCATCAATCCAAGCCAATTTCTATAAACATTAACTTTATCTTCTGAATCAACAGCAGCTACAGAATCCTCACAATCCATAATCGTAGTCACCGCAGATTCAAGAAAAATATCACAGATATTTCCTGGTGCATCCTTTCCTATTAGATCATTAGGATTGATTTTTAATTCAATATGGAGATTGTTATTTTTAAATAATAATGATTGAGAATTTTTTTCTTCTGACCACCCTATAAATTGCTGGCAATTTTTTAGTTTTGACTTACTTCCATCTATTAAATTGACATAAAGTTCATTCTCTTCATGCGAATGATCAATAACGTATCTGTCGACCTCGGCGTGTCTAGCATTTTTTAAAGGAATAACTTTGTCTAAAAAATTCAAGGCGTAATCAATTACCGCCTCTCCTCGTTGGGGGTTGTAGTTATTTTTCGCTTGTGTTGAATTTTTATTTGGTATTACATTTGAACCATATAAAGCATCAAACAAGCTGCCCCAACGTGCGTTACTGGCATTTAAGGCAAAACGTGCGTTACTTAAAGGGACTACCAACTGAGGTGCTGCAATTAATGCTATCTCTGAATCAACATTATTAGTTTCTATCTCAAAAGGACTAGCCAAAGGCTCCAGATAACCAATTTTTTCTAGGAAATCTTTATATTTATTGTAATTAATTTGATTGTTTCTATTGTCTTTACACCAAAGATTAATTTTTGCCTGTAAATCTTCTCTAATTTCTAAATGAGCCTCATTTTCAGAAGAGAAAGTTGAGATAATAGATGCTAATTTTTCCCAAAACTCACATTCACTAAATGGCAATTGAGGAACCAAATCACGCTCCACAAAATCAGCAAATAGCAGATTAACGTCAAGTCCATGACGTGAAACATAACCGGTATTCATTATTCTGCCCCGATTGGCGTCTCTTCGTCTTGGCCGTCAGCATTTAAATCGACTAATTCCCTTTGAAAGGCTTTAAAATCAGACGAAAGAATTTCCATGTCCTTGTCAATATCTATCTCTTCGCGATAATTTAATCTCATTTTCAGATACCTATTTTGTAAATTGCTCTTCTTCTGTACTTCCATCCATTGCAGTGGTGGATGACTGACCCGCCATAATTGTATTCTGTACTGCATCAAAATATCCGGCACCAACAAAAGACTGATGTTTTGCGGCACGGAATCCATACTTTTCATCTTCAAATTCCTGCTCCTGAAGCTGCGAATATGCATACATTCCATTTTCTTTGTAGGCGCGGCTCAAATTAAACATACTGGAATTAAGAGCATGCCAACCAGCAAGTGTAATGAATTGGAATTTGTAACCCATTTCTCCGAGTTTTTCTCGAAAATGCTTCATTGTCTGTTCATCTAAATTAGATTTCCAATTAAATGAAGGCGAGCAATTGTAGGCGAGCAATTGATTTGGATATTTAGCATGAATTGCATCTGCAAATCGTTTTGCTTGCTCTAAATCCGGTTTTGATGTTTCACACCACAATAAATCCACATAAGGAGCGTATGATAGGCCTCTAGCTATCGCTTGATCAAGACCTGCATTGGTTCTATAGAAACCCTCTGAAGTCCTTTCACCCGTTAAAAATGCATGATCTTCATCATCAATATCTGAAGTAATAAGATTTGCAGCATCAGCATCGGTTCTGGCAATCAACACTGTTGAAACATTCATTACATCAGCCGCCAGTCTGGCAGCAGCGAGTTTCGCAACTGCCTCTTTAGTCGGAACAAGAACTTTACCACCCATGTGACCGCATTTTTTAGCAGAAGACAATTGATCTTCGAAATGAACGCCAGATGCCCCAGCTTTAATCATATTTTTCATTAACTCAAATGCATTCAGATTACCGCCAAAACCTGCTTCTGCATCAGCGATAATTGGGGCAAACCAATCAATACTAAAGTCATCATTTAGAGAGTGAATTTCATCAGTACGAATAAATGCCTTATTGATTCTTTCAATCATTTTAGGAACAGAATCAACTGAATAGAGACTCTGATCAGGATACATCTCTCCTCCACTATTACCATCACCGGCAACCTGCCAGCCTGAGCAATAAATTGCCTTTAGTCCTGCTTGAATTTCTTGAATAGCTTGATTACCTGTCAGGGCCCCTAATGCACAGAGAGGCTGCTCTTGATTGACTAGATCCCACAATTTTTTTGCGCCTTTTTTAGCAATTGTTGCCTCAATAATCATACTACCTCGAAGGTTAACTACATCTTTAGCGCTATAATCTCTTTTTATACCCTGCCATCTTGGATTGGTTTGCCATTCATTTTCTAATTCTGCAATTTGTTCTTTTTTATTCATTACAACCTCTAAAAGAATAATGATCCTAGGTGCTTTATTATTCGCCGCAACATCATCGAATTTTATTTAAGTATCTAATCTGGTTTGTTTCACTCGAAACAGAATGATATATTAGTGTAAAATAATTTAAATATTCACAATAAAAATTTCACAGTGTAAATTTTACAAATTATCAGGACACTCTCAGATGTACCAAGGAATATTAAGAAAATCTCATTTTTTAGGCACGAAAATAAAATCATTGAGAAAAAGAAATAATCTTACACTCGAAGATATATCAGTAAGGTGTATTCAGATTGATTCGTCGTCTGCACCATCTGTCTCTTATTTATCAATGATCGAGAATGGAAAGAGAGTGCCTTCAGAAGAACTGGTCGATGCAATTTCGCAAATTTTCCAAAAAGAAAAAAAATGGTTCTACGATGAATCCCTAGAAGATGATGCAATTGATCCAACCCCTATAAGTAATGCTGTAAAAGGCATGCCACTTGAACCTGGATTCTTATTTTCAGAAAATTTACTGCAATCAGCAATTCCTGAATTACTCGCTCAAACTGGAACGACTGGTAGACAATTCGCACACCTTTTAATTCGTGCACATCAAGAGTCCAATCAAAATCGGTTTCCTGATATAGAGCGAGCTGCTGAAACCGTCGGTCAGAAGCAATTTCCTCTATCACTAGATAGTATTCTTAAAATCACAAAAAAACTTGGAATGGAGATTCGTTGGTTCAACAAAGCTTCTTTTAAAGATAAGGGCGATACTGAAAAACCACTCAACACACTAGTAAGATCCTTTTTTGATGCACCGAATATTGTCTATTTGAATAAAGATTTAAAAAAAGTGTCTGCACGTTTAAAATTTGACCTAGCGAATCATATTGGACATATGGTTCTTCATGGCGGAGATGGCGCTAGAGCCCCTCAAGTTTCAGGCGGAAGGACAACAGGACGAAGGCACGATGCTGACTCACCAAATATGGATGCGAAAGATGTTTTATTTGCTTGGCGTGATTTTGAGTGTAGTTATTTTGCTTCAGCATTGTTATGCCCAAAAACACCATTTCGACAATTCCTAGCCAAGCATGCTTATTCTATAAATATAGGCAACAAAATTGATCTAACTACCACTTTGATCATGCGACGTATGTCATCTGTATCGCCCTATCCTCATTGGCATTACTTTGACGCATACCCCCCTGGTAATTTAAGAGCAGTCTATAGGGGAAATGGTATACCTATGCCTTGGGGAAATATGACTATGTTATCTGACCCATGCCAGCATTGGGCTGTTTTTAAGATGCTAGATACAAAAGACCCTCAACCATCTGCTCAAATTTCAATCCTAATTACTGATCAAGAAAAAAAGTTATACTGTTGTCAATCAATTCGTAGCAAAGATGCGGCGGGCAATCCGCATGTCTTATGTACAGGAATTGATCTAGTTCCAGCGCTCCTTGCACAAGGAATAGATGCTGCCAATACAATCAATCTTATTGAAGAGCAATGTAATAAAAATAATGGTACTGGTAACATCCCTGATAATATTAAAAGGCAATTAGAAAGTATCAGTAAAATACTTAATATTGGCTGGATTGCTGAAGGGGCCGAAAATGAAGCCACTATAATTTGCTCAAGGAGCTCAAGTTGCCCAAGAAAGAAGCATTGTCTTGGGACGCCACCTAAGCCTAAGCTTATTTCGCAACTCGATAGAATACGAGAATCATTGGTTGTTTAATTGCAAATAAGAAAATCAAAACATCGTGTCATCATAGATCAAAAAACTTTTAAATAATAAAGCCTATCTCTCTTCCTGTTTCAGAGATTGAAAAAATTTTATAGCCAATCTCCTGTAGATCCTGGATTGCCTTTTTTGTCATTGTCTTATTCTTAGATTCAAAACGATGATGGAACTCAACAAGTAATTGCTTTGGTTTGATATTGTATTGTATGAGGTGGTCAATAATTTCATATTCAGTTCCCTCCACATCCACTTTCATTAGATCAATCTTTTGGTGACTCAGCTCTTTCATAATGCTAGAAATGGTTAAACTGGGTACAGTAATAATCTTATCGGAATGCTCATGAGGTAATAACTCAGTCCACATAATTTCTGATTTATGACCTTTGTGATTGACACGTTGTGTCATACTAAACTCGCCATCTTTCCCAGAAACCGCCCATGGATAAAATTTCAATCTCTCAGGAATTATCTGCTTGTTTAACCATTCTATAGCATAAGGCGTTGGATCGAATGCAAAAACTAACGCTTTATAGTAATCAATTATCTTAAGATCAAATTCGATGGAATCACCTACCCCTAAAGAATACACAATTGCATCATTACCTAAGTAATCAGGACTAAATTCCCATTCATCATAACTAACCGTCTCTATTTGATATTCTTTTTTCAACCATAACTCTTGACCAGTAATTCTCTTAAGAAATAGTTTAATTGGCCAAAAGAATGGGTGTTTTTTTAAATTTTTAAATATTCTCATTAATCTACCAAAACTTTAAGAATCCCATTGCGACTTCTCCGTACTTCTTATCAAATTAGGGTGTTGCACCATCTTTAATAAAAACATAATTCCTGTGCTCAACTGATGGCCTACAATAATCGTATTTAGCATATTCACTAAAATGAATATATTTACCGATCCCTCTTTTAAAAATATTTGCATGATCTTTAGGTTCTACATGATAAAAAAATCCTGTGTAGCCTATCTCTGTTAAAAACGAAAAGAGCTCACCTTTTTCTTCTTCAGAGCGATGACATTCAAAAAGAAGAGTTGGCATATCCTTTATTAAAGTCTTTTTAGCTCCATAAAAAACATCGGCTTCATGGCCTTCCACGTCACACTTAATAAAACTAATTCGTCGTTCATTCCTACCATCAAGAAAGTCATCTAATGTAATTACAGCAACTTCAATTGAATCTAGGTCATGATTAGCTTGATCATAAAAATTAAAACTTGCGGCTCCTGAACCCACAAATTCTCTTTGTAAAGTCATCGTTCCACATTCGGATGATAATGCAGTATTAACAACTTCTAAATTCTTTAAATTAAATGAGGATCTTACCTGGGTTAAAAACTGCTTAAGTTCTGGTTGAGCCTCAAAGGCGATTACCTTGCCATTTTTACCCGCAGCACGTGACATGTAGATTGAATAGATTCCCTTATTTGAACCAATATCCAACATGGTCGTATCACTAAAATCCAAAGATCGGACATATTTGATCGAGTGAACTTCAGATTTAAAACGATACCTCCAGCATCGCAAAACCATATGTAATTTTTGAAGTATTGTCATATCTCACCCAGATGAAATTACTCATATTTATTTGTTTATATTATAAAACTCAAGTCGATGATTTCTTTACAATCTCATTAATTGAGTGATAGGCAGATAAAATAGCCCCTTCTTGCCAACCTTTAAGGGTACTCAAATGTTCTCCTGCAAAGAAAATATTGTCATCTGGTGTTAACAGAGTAGACGCTGAGGATCGACCGTATGCACCCAACTGAAAAGGTATATTTTTCCAAGCAATACTGATTCCTCTCGAGGCCTCACTTTGATACTCAGAGTGAATATTATTGCCTTGTTGCATTGCAGAGGAAATTCGTTCCTGTGGTGTTTGTTCTGAAAATATATTTGCCGCTGAAGTACCCCAGATATATGCGCCCACAATGATCCCTGTATTTGATCCCAATGCATTACTGGGATACCACATCTGAGTTATTGCTTGATTCGTCCAAGAAATACCTCCATAAATGCTGTGATCTTGCTCCCAAAAACGTCTTGATTGGAAAGCCAATTTACTAGCTGACGAATACTCAAATTCTTCAATTTTTTGTTGATGATTTACAGAAAAATCATTCGGAATATCCTTTAATACTGTGGTCGGTATCGTGCATATACAATAGTCTGCAGTAACCTCTAATAATGCCCCATTTTTTTCATAATGAATCTTAACGCCATTTGCTATTTTACGTATCTGCTTTACAACTGCTTCCAGAGTTAAATAAGACGATATCTTTGAAGCAAACGCAGTGCCTATCTTATCCATACCGCCTTTTGGTTGAAGCATTGCTGGTTGTTGGTTAATTCCATGGGAAAAATCAAGCCTTGATTGTGAATCAATAAAACTGTCAGCCACTATATCCTGTAGGGTCTTGATATTTATTTGAGTATCTCTGTCTCTACTGCCAACATTTTCTTGACCCAAAAACCCTGCCCTAGAGCCTCCCTGATAAAGATAGTTATTATTCAAATTACCAAATCCTTTTAACATATTTAAGATATTAACCTTATCATTACTGGTAAGGCTCTGATCTAAGGCATTTTGATTGATTGCCATTGCCAACAAACTTGATATGTGACCTCTAATATCTGAAAGGATAGTCTTTGCTACCTGGGGATCACCTCCAAAAGCTGATGTTGAATGTAAAAGCGCTGCACGATTGTCGTTGGTAAAATTTTCTAAAGCAACACCAAATTCTCTACAATAACCCAACAGAAATTCATGATGATGCGCGATTCTAGCCGGGCCAGGATTAAAGTAAAGTTCCGGGTTATTGTCAAAAATACATGTTTGAGATGAGTTTAATTCAGTAACTACATCACCACTTCTAATTGTGCGATTACGCCCTCCTGCTCTATTGGTTGCCTCTAGAATTGATACCGTGTAGCCTAATTTTTGCAGCTCATAAGCACTACACATTCCAGCAATCCCAGCGCCAAGAATAATCACGGATTTTCCAATACCAATTCCTGAATTCCAGTCACCCGGTCGTGGAGACTTTAGGTTGCTACTTGGGTTATCTACACCACTTACCGGGTCGGTAATACCTGTAGATCCTGACGCTGGACCTGCCGAAGATGAGCCGCACCCACTTATACCAAGGCCTAATCCCATTGCAGTCATAGTTCTCAACATCGCCAAACTTCCCGCAGCTTTTCCAACATTCTCAAGGAATTCTCGACGTGCTATGGTTTTCTTTTTATTCATTCTTTTAATTTATACTCGCAATCTA
>JAPKEL010000089.1 GCA_028822065.1 Woeseiaceae bacterium
TGCCAAGCCCATTGTCATTACTGGAACCAGTGTACGGACATATGCGCGATTCATGATAGCCATGGAAGGAGCAAAGCTGGCACTAGTAGCAAGGAATAGCAGTATTGTCCCTACCATCGCAGCAAGCCAACTTGTAAAAGTCATAACGAATGGAGCTGGAAGGGTTGCTGTATTTTCTGCTCTATGTAGAGTCTCTACATTTGCAGTAACTGTAAGATCAAGGCTAGGCATCTGACCCTTAGAGATAGCAAGTCTAAGGTTTGATACTCCCGATGAAAGTGCCATCTGAATCATCATTGGTAATTGCGAAGCCATTTGTGTTTCAGCAACAGTCAAATGCTGTGTATTCCAGATCTCAATACTGAAGTTTTTGTCGCTAACTGCAAGTTTAGAAAAGTCTGCAGGGAAGAGTATCACAGTGGCTACATCTCCTGACTCAAGTGCGGTACGTGCAATTTCAGGGTCGTCAAGTACGGTGACAGTGAACGGCATACTTCCGGCAATTCCTTCCATCGCTATACTGGCTAACTTCATCGGTGGAAAAATTAACCCCTCATCCTGATTGACCACACCTAGATTGAAAGCTGAGGCAGTTCGAACTGGGTCTACGGGCGCAGTCAAATTAAACAACGAAAAGATCAACATGATCATCGTGGGAACTATAATCGCAGGTTCAAAAAGCTTACTTCGACGAAACTCAGCAATAGATGACGGCACGGTAAAAACCCCTTATTAATAAATTAGGTCACGTTACTACCTAGACAATACAGAATGATACTTATTAAGTCAAATTTACAGCAAGATGCTTTGGAAAATGTTGAACAATTAAAGCAATTTTTCACCAAGTATCATATCTGCAGCCTTTTCAGCGATCATCATTGTTGGCGCATTAGTATTACCAGAAATGAGTTCCGGCATAATTGAAGCGTCTACAACTCTTAACCCTGAAATGCCGTGAACCTTTAGTTGATCATCCACAACACTGCTATCGTCATGCCCCATTTTGCATGTACCTACTGGATGATAGATGCTCTGGCTGTTATTTTTTGCTACTTCTAATAGTTGTTCATCTGAAGTGTAAGATTCACCAGGCACGAATTCATCAAGAATATATTTTTTTAAGGAGGAAGCTTTGGCAATTTTTCTTGCCACTTTGATGGATTCAACTGCAATTTTTTGGTCACCTTCTGTGGATAAATAGTTTGAAATAATTGTTGGGGGTTGACTTGGATCTGCAGAATTAATTAATACTTTTCCTCTACTTTCAGGACGAAGATTGCAAACTGATATTGTAAATGCAGAAAAGGGATGGACACCATCACCTGGTTTGTCGGCGCTTAATGGCTGCATATGGAATTGTATATTAGGTCTAGAACCATCTAAGGATGTATTAGTAAAAGCATAAACTTGACTAGCGCTTAAAGTTAAAGGCCCCGTTCTAAAGAACAAAAATTGTAGCCCAATCATTGCCTTTTTCCACCAGGTATTTAATTCATCATTTAGAGTTCTTGTGGATGTTTTATAGACCATTCTAACTTGTAAATGGTCCTGTAAGTTTTTTCCTACAGCGGGATTATTGTGAATAACATCAATGCCCAGTTTTTCTAACAACTCAGCATCACCAATACCAGAAAGTTGCAATATTTGTGGTGAGGCAATGGAGCCAGCAGATAAAATCACCTCGCAATTGGCATAAATTTCTGTTTCTTTTCCTTTTTGAATGCACTTAACACCAATCACTTTCTTACCTGAGAAAATTAATTTACTCATTTGAGTGTCAGTCGTAATTGTCAAATTATTTCTTTTCCTAATTTTTTTTGTTAGAAAAGACCTGTATGAACTTTTTCTAAAGCCTTTATATGAAGTTTGTTGAAAATAACCAACCCCTTCTTGTTCTTCGGAATTACAATCTGGGTTATAGGGTATGCCTATTTCTTGAGCCGCCTTAATAAAATATTCTGCTATTTTTCTTTTTAACCTAAGGTTTGATACTTTAAGTTCACCATCAACACCGTGATATTTACTTTTACCATTCTCTTGGCATTCGGATTTTTTGAAATAAGGTAATATGTCATTGAAACCCCATCCCTTATTGCCTAAATGTTCCCAATTATCATAATCATGTTTGTCACCTCTGATATATAACAAACCATTTAATGCACTTGAACCACCTAAGGTTTTACCTCTTGGCCAATCAATTCGCCTGTTATTGACACCTTGATCTTTCTCTAATTTGTACATCCAGTCAAACTTAGGGTTATTCATAGTTTTGAAATAGCCGACTGGTATATGGAGCCATATATTATTATCTTTGCCACCTGCCTCAAGTAGCAAAACATTATTGTTTGGGTCGGCAGAAAGTCTGTTAGCTAACAAGCAGCCTGCAGAGCCAGCACCGACAATGATGTAGTCATAAGTTTTATTCATGTATTTTTCTGATTTAGTTTTATAGCCGAATTATATATCTATAATTTTAACTCATATTTTTTTTCAAATATATGAATTCATATATATAACTTGATGTATACTTAATCTCGATTCAATGCCTTAAGATTAACATGTTTATTCTAAGTGCATTGTTGACGTGTTTTTTTGTTAATAAGAAATAAAGGAGTTTTTTATGTTAAAAAATAAAGTTGTTCTTTTGACATCTATAGCATTGCTTACTGCTAGTTCAAGCG
>JAPKEL010000090.1 GCA_028822065.1 Woeseiaceae bacterium
ACTGTATCGAACGATGCATATTCCCAAGGCCAGCGAGTTTTGTGCATGCCATGGGCCCAGGAAGGGGCTATCTCAGCCGCGGTGGAATACTCAACGCAGTCTATTCTCCTATTCTCAATTGCGGTATTCTTGAAGCAGTCCGAAACAAAAAAATAAAAGACCAGTCGGTAGTCGCTCTTATCACAGATATCGGCAATGACATTATGTACGGTGTTTCCTCGGAGAAAATCATTAACGGCCTGCAATACCTCCTTAACGCATTGGGTGAGTTTAAAACAAATATTTTTATCACTTCAATCCCCGTAGACCTCGAAAATGATATTAGTGAATTGCACTTTCACATCATCCGTCAGATTTATTTCCCAAAGAGTCCGGTAAAATACTCTCAGGCCTCAAACAATATTAAAGCTATCAACAAGTTCATTCTACAGTCTTCCAATAAGAAGATAACTGTAATCAATGACATGAAACAGTTCTGTGGTATAGATAAAATTCACTACAGTATCTTCAAAAGTCAATCAGCATGGTCCCATGTCGTTGGAAAATTAACTGCTTCTCTTGGTACTAACATTTCTCCAAAATTAAAAACTTCAGAGCTAGCATTATCTATGGCGAATAATATCGCTCGAATACTATTGACCGATATGCTCAGCATGGCAAACAAAACCAACGAAACATTCTGAAACTGTCATGGGATACCTACTTGCCGTAATAAGGACGATTGCTTTGGCCCTGATCTACAGCATTTTTGGGTTAATAGGTTTGGGGTTGTTTTTAATTTTTTATTCTTCTCAGCAAGTTCATTATCGTGGCATTGTTTACTTTACTCGATTGTGGGCACAATGTTCTTGCTCACTGCTCAACATTAGAATCAACAGAATCGGCAGGTTAAAAGTTTACCCAGGATCTCTCATCGTCGCCAACCATGTGGGGACACCCGACATTTTCGTAATGGGTTCTTGCTTCCCAGCGTTTTTTGTATCCAAAGCAGAGATAAGCCGTTGGCCATTTATGAATTGGCTGGCTCGACTTGGTGCAACCATTTTCGTAGATCGAAACCAAAGGCAACAAGTTCGCTTTACAGTTAATCAAATTATGCATCGCTTGAAAGCGGGGTGTTCGGTAATCCTCTTTCCTGAGGCACAAGCCACCGATGGCACGAATATTTTGCCCTTTAAATCATCCCATTTTGAAGCCGCTATTGAAACTGGACAACCTGTAGTACCTGTTATGATCCATTATCATGACAAGAATAGTCCATCCATTGCCTGCTGGTATAAGATCACTTTCCTAACACACATAATCAGGCTTCTAAAATGCCAGCGATTGGATGTAACCGTAGAGGTTCTTTCTTCGTTTCAGCAAGAACCAGACAGAAGAATTCTGGCGCGGAAATGCCATAATGCTATCCTCGAAAAATATCCAACTTTAGTTAGTCACTAAATTTCTGAGGCCTAAAAATCGATTTACACTTATAATTCTTTTGTGATGAAAATCAGTTTTTTTAAAAATCACATAAGCAATCATCAAAATTGAAAATGATTTTATCCTTTAAAGACAAAACACCCCAAATTGATTCGTTGGTTTATATTGCTCACAGCGCCATGGTAGTCGGTGATATTGTGATAGGTGAAGAAAGCAGTGTGTGGTTCAATGCTGTGATTCGTGGTGACGTTAATTATATTAGAATTGGTAAACGAACTAATATTCAGGACGGTTGCGTGCTTCATGTAGCGCGTAAAAAATTTCCTCTCATCATAGGTGACGAAGTAACAGTCGGTCACAATGTTACCCTTCATGCATGTACTATTGCGTCTCGTTGTCTTATTGGAATGGGCGCAATTGTGATGGACGGCTCGAAAATTGGCGAAAACTGCATTATTGGCGCTGGCGCCCTGGTAACACCAAAAACCCTAATACCATCTGGTAATATGGCTGTGGGGTCCCCAGCAAAGGTAAAACGCAAACTGACTGACGATGAAATCCAATCGATCCGCGACTCGGCAAATCACTATGTAGGCGACACCAAATCTTATTTAGACCGATGAATAATTCATCAGAAAAAGACCTGTCCCCTGTTTCACTTGGCGTAATAGGTGGAAGTGGGGCATATAATCTACTCACCGACGGAGCTCTAGGAGAAAAACAACGTACCTCTATTCTTGAAACTCCATTTGGAAAGAGCGCCCCGATTCATCATTTCAGGGTTGGCAAATTAGAATACCTATTTCTGTCACGGCACGGGGAAAAAGACTATTTAATCACTGCCCCTTTTGTTAATTATCGTGCCAATATTTATGCCCTCAAGGAGTTTGGCGTTGAACGTATTATTTCTTGGTCTGGCCCAGGCATCATCAACACGTCTTTCAAGCCAGGTGAATATGCATTGCCGAGCGATATAATTGACGAAACACGAAACAGGCCAACCACTTTTTTTAAAGACCGCGGTATTGGTTTCATTCGTCAAAATGAACCCTTTTGTCCACAAATTCGCGAAGTAATTCATGATTCAATGCACACGGTTGGGTTTGCTCATCATGAGAAAGCAGTCTATGTCTGTACTGAAGGACCACGACTGGAAACCCCTGCTGAAATTAAAAAATTTCGCTTACATGGTGGAGATCTTG
>JAPKEL010000091.1 GCA_028822065.1 Woeseiaceae bacterium
TACCAAGAACCTCAACATTTGCTTTGACAAATGCCACCCTACCGTTTGTTAAGGCACTGGCTGGAATGGGCTGGCGTGAGGCGCTCAAAAATGACAAGCATCTTGCTAATGGTTTGAATGTCCATAACGGCCAAATTAATTTTGAAGCTGTGGCGCAGGAATTAGGTTACGAGTATTTGTCAGCAGAAGCTGCAATTTCTGCATAAAAAAAAGGGGCGATAAGCCCCTTTTTTTATTAGACTTTAACTTATTGTTTAGGCCAACTCTTGACTGGCATGATAAGAGAAGTATTCACAACTTCACGCATGCCACTCACTTTTTTCGCAAATTTTGCATATGCTTTAGTAGAAGTGAGATCAGGATTAACATCCTCAATACTTGAGCCGCCAATGTATACGAAATGTGAAAGAGCATCCGATCCAAAGTTAACTCTATTTAGACCGTACGAGCTTTTAACAAAACCTGCCTCAACATTATTGTCCATCAATTCTGACCAAGCTTTAGTATAAGCCGCTTCATCAGCAAGACTAAGTTGCATATCATATTTCATAAATACGGTATCCATGTACCAGTCTTTTTTCTCAACAACAGGAACAATTGTGTAATCAGTAATTATCGTTGATCCACTTTTTAAAATATCCGCATAAAATTTAGCCTCTGCTGGACACGTTGCTGTTAAATCACGCGCCTTTTGAAAATCAGATATCTTTTCGTATGAAACAATAAAAAAGTGTGTAGATTGCTTAGTGCCATTTACCACTTCTTGCATTAAACCTACATCTGCTGGATATTTTTTTCCGCAATCTGAGCTTGCGAAACTATCCATTGCAGCAATTACTGCCGCAGGATTTGTTATTTGCATATGAGTAAATTGATGCATTTCATGTCTAGATATGTCCTGAGCAAAAATTGATCTACTCGTCATTGCGATGATTAAAAATATTATTTTTTTCATGTGTATCCTTTAATTTTAATTTTAATTTCTTTTTCTGACTCTCTTACCTACAAATGCTCTTGGTTTACCACAAGAATAGACATCACTTGTACTTGTAAGAGTGTCTCTGAAGCTTTCAATTTTATCGGAATTTATTCCCCAATCTTTAAGGCTTGCTTGTACACTGAGCATCATAAAATCATATGCACCAATACCAGCTGGAACGCCCGCACCAGGAATGACTATTCTTGAGTGATGATTAAATCCATTTGATCTTAGTTCTTTTAGATTCTCTTGACGAGTAGCATATACATCTTTAAACGTTTTGCCTTCTTCCATATTACAATCTCTAAAGATTGCTACAAATTCATTATAATTCATCTTCCAGTCTTTTGGATTTTCGAATAGATATTGGCGGGCAGTAAAAGCAGCAGGGCAAGATTTAGCCGGCCAGCTAGCTCGAGGACCCGATTTGAAGTATTCCGATTTTTCATTCAACATGGTTTCTGCATTATCGGTAATCCCTACCAAAACAAAATCATGATGATCATTTGGCGACCTATAAAGTGGGGTCAAAATGTTTGCTTGATAGCCACTAAGCTCACTGTCATCCATCCATTTATTCCATTTTCCTATCCATTTATTTAGATCGCTGAAGTCTTTGCCATCATCAAATTTACATGCAAAATACTCGGCTCTTATAGGTTGAGGCAAAGTTGTTGCGTTGATTGAGGCGATCGAACTTAAAGAAAGACTAAGAATAAGGATAATATTGATTAGGAGGTTCATATTATTTTCCTATGTTGATTAAATAACTAATAATTTTAAATAGATCAATAATGATAGCCAAGTCAGTGCTCAGCTACCATTATTTTTCTATGTTTAATTAGTTATGCCGGAGAAATATGTGTGTGAACTATCTTCCAGTCACCATCAACTTTTGCCATAACCACTGTGACAAGTTGACGCGCAGTATTATTGCTCATCCCATTTTTCATACCATCTGCACTTGGTCGAAAATTTAAATTACGACGAAAACTGGCAACGGCAGCCTCTCCGTACATCCGGATAATTTGATCTTCTATAGTTGCGAAGTAAAGTGATTTTGAGTCCATCGCTTCACGTCTTTTTTCGCCAAATGCTTGGCCCATCATATTTACTTCATTGTCAGTCATTCGCATGGCAGGTGAACCAACTATATATATCCTATCTTCACTCATTAGTTTACTTTGAGCATTAAGATCAGATTCGGTTTCTATGTAAGCATTTACTAATGCTGCCACATCATCCATGTCATCAGCTTGGACTGTTGCAGTGGCAAATAATCCAATTACAGCTATTAGGTTATATATACTCAGTGTTTTTAATTTAGTCATTGTTGATCCTTTTTTATCGATTAGATTTATGTGTCACTTTGGTGACACTATTACATTTGTAACAGTATGAATTTTGCACCTCAAATTTAGTTTCACATTATGAAGATAAATCGATTTAAATAAGGTTTAGTTATATATCTCCTAGTCTCAGAAGTTTTTTAAAAATATGCTAGGGCTACCGTTGAACGCTTTATAGTTACTTATGAAATCAACTTTTAAAAATTGGCAGAAAGGCTATTTTACTAAATAAATATCTTATTAGATTCGCTTTGTGATTTAATACGATCAACTGTAGAATACGACATCTTGGC
>JAPKEL010000092.1 GCA_028822065.1 Woeseiaceae bacterium
AACCTATTTTTTGTGAACTTTTAGACAATATAATTTTGAATGAATACTACAACCATAATTTGTGACTATGAATCCTATACTGAGGATATCTGTGCAATAAGATACGAGGTTTTTATTGACGAGCAGAATGTACCAGAGGAGCTAGAAATCGATGGTCTTGATGGCGAAGCGAAACACGTTTTGGCTTTTGTTGATGAAGTGTCAATAGGCACTGGGCGAATACTAAGTGATGGACATATTGGTAGGGTAGCTGTTCTAAAGAATTACCGAGGTCTTGGAATTGGTAAGTTAATTATGAAAGAGCTAATTAAGTGGGCACAGGACTTGAGTATAAAAAAGGTTTGGTTGTCTTCTCAATGGCATGCTCATAGTTTCTACCTAGATCTTGGCTTTATTTGTGATGGTGAGATTTATAAAGAAGCTGGTATTGACCACATTAAAATGTATAGGTTGCTTTGATAGGCTTTTCTTTAAAAACTAGAATTAGTTTTTACGCTAGTTTACTTTGGTTATTTTTTTCATTTTTTATTGCTACTACTTATTCCAAACTTAGCGGTGAAATAGTTAAATTGTGAATAAATTTATTCAATGGATGAAATACGAAGTTGATAATATATAATTAAATAAGGAAATGGGGATCTATGGCGTTGAGAATTACACTTGGCAATCTACTCCATGAATGTGCAGAAAAATTTGCTAAGCGACAGTTATTAGTTATTGCTGAAACAGGCGAATCACTAACCTACCATGAATTTGAAATTCTGACGAATCGCCTGGCTAATGGATTGTTGGATAAATTCAGTGAGGCGCTGTCATACGTTGATATTTTTTTAGAAAACAGTACGCAATACCTTGCTATAACTTATGCTCTAAAAAAAGTGAATGCGGTAGAAGTGTCTATTAATCCAGCTATGCGGGACGAGTCTCTGGCGCGAATGATTGACCAAACAGGATCAAAGTTGTTGTTTACCTCAGGTCTGCAACTTGAAGCATTAGATCAGATTCGTGACTCGATACCAAATGTACAAACTTTGATTATGATTGATGGTGCAAATGAAGCACGCAATCTGTTCCCAGAGCTTCAGATTATATCCTTTGAAGAGATTCTGTCTAGTTGTGAAGAACATATCGTGTCACCTGCTAAAGATACAGATATCGCAACAATTCTTTTTACATCTGGCACCACTGGTGTATCAAAAGGTTGTCTCTTGTCTCATCGTTATGCTGTAAGAACTGCCGAAAATATGATTGAGCCCAATAAAGTTTCAGGGGATGACTGTGTTTATACCTTTTATCCGTTATCTCATATCGGCCCTGCTTATTATGACATACTACCAACCATAATGACGGGTGGGCGTGTCGTTATGCGACAGCGCTTTAGTGTTTCTAATTTTTGGCCGGAGATAAAAAAATACGGTGTCACTTGGTTTATGATGCTCGGCTCGGTTCAACAACTATTATGGGCACATCCAAGTTGTCCGGAGGAAAGAGATCACAAAGTTACTCGTTGTTGGGGCGCGCCTACTCCAGTCCCCAAAAAAGATTTTGATGCTCGTTTTAATCTACATTTGGTGCCCGGTGGAGGATACGGATCGACTGATGCTGGTTGGGTTGTGGCCCCACAGTGGGATCATCCTGGCGGAATAGTACTCCCGCACTTTGAAGTTGCTATCCATGATGAAAACGATGACCCGCTACCTGCCGGTCAAGCTGGTGAAATGGTTGTGCGCCCTCTAGAACCCGGTGTTATGTGCGATGGTTATTTTGGCATGCCCGAACACACCCTAGAAAGTTGGCGCAATCTTTGGTTTCACACAGGTGATATTGGGCGAATGGATAAGCAAGGTCGGTTCTATTTCATGCACCGCATCAGTGAGCGCATCCGAGTTAAAGGAGAAATGGTCTCAGCTTATGAGGTTGAGGAAGGCGTGTTGACTCACCCAGACGTGCAAGATTGTGCCGCTATCGGGGTGCCAAGTGAAATGGGCGAAGAGGATGTTAAGTTATTCGTAGTTCGTAAGAATGGAACTGAGGTCACTAGTGAAGATTTAATTCAGCACTGCAGAGAACGAATGGCACGTTTTATGGTTCCAAAGCATATAGTGTTCCTTAATGAAATGCCACGGACATCGACCGGAAAGCCAGAAAAAGGTAAACTAGCGGCGTTAAATTATTAAGTAATCCAAATTTCCTTTGATGTGCGAGGGAGGTAGAGCTAAGCCAAAATACTTTCTTTGAGTTCTTTAAATGAAGATTCTCCCTGCAGCTGTCTGACAATTTTAAGAGCGAAATCTATAGCAGTTCCAACCCCCTGAGAAGTCATCACTTTGCCATCGATAACAGTATTTTGGTCATGATGATAACCTTCGATTCTGATTTGATTTTCGATACTCGGATAGCATGTAAATTCATTATTTAAAACATTAGCAGTGTGAAGCGCTAGAGGTGCTGCACAGATGGCACCAATGTATTTACCTTGCTCTTTCATTTGCTTCAGTATCGATTGAACATTTTCACTCTCACTAAGTACAAGAGT
>JAPKEL010000012.1 GCA_028822065.1 Woeseiaceae bacterium
ACTAAGCAAAATTGTCAAGAATGCAGCGGACAAAGATTGAAGCAGAAAAATTTACTCGTAATACTATTCACCGAAGCCATATTGATCAACAAACAAACAACAAATGGAAATTTTTGGCTACTTTCTTGATGTTTATTTTAATATTGATTTCGTATCTTATATTCAGTTCATATTCAGTGAAATTCAAAATTAACCCCTCAGATACTGATTCATTATCAATCAAAGGAAGCTGGTTTAAGTTTCCAATTGGCGACCGTGTTCTATTAAGGAAAGGCACACATTCTTTGTTGATTGAAAGGGAAGGTTATTATCCTGCGAATAAAACTTTTGTAGTAGAGGGCTCAAATGATCAAATAGTTTCAGTGGATATGAAAAAATTACCAGGCATTGTTAATATTTATACAAATTCTAATAACAGCACCCAAGTTTCGCTTGATGGATCAATGGAAATCGGAGTTTCTATTGATCCAAAAGTGATGCAAACAGGACAATATGTTCTAACTGTTAACGCAGATCGCTTTTTGCCTTTCGCCGGTAAAATTGAAGTTAAAGGCATGAATATTACTCAACATATTTTTGTTGATCTGATTCCTGGGTGGGCAAATATTAATATTGACTCAGTTCCATCTGATGCAATTATTTATAATCGGGATGTTGAGATTGGTAGGACGCCAGCTAATCTTGAATTAATGGAGGGCATTCATGATATATCAATTATAAAAGAGGGCTATCAGGCCTGGGATGGAAGATATTCAGTAAAAGCTAACACTAATCAAGTAATAGAAACTATTAAATTACAACCGGCAAACGCTAAGTTAAATGTAAAAACGATTCCGTTTGGAGCTAACATCAAAGTGAATGGACGGTATAGAGGGCAATCCCCATTAGTTTTGTCGTTGTCACCAAACGAAGAATATGTGATTGCTTTTTCAAAGAGCGGTTTTGATGCTTCAGAGAGAAAAATACGTTTAGATTCCGCACAAGAGCAATCGATCGAAGTAGACTTGGCTGCTCGATTGGGAAAAGTAATTATTTCTGTTAAACCAATAGATGCAGATATTTTTATCGATAAAAAAAAGGAAGGCAAAGGAAGACTTGAAATTGACTTACCAACAATGAATCACGAATTATTGGTAAAAAAAGAGGGTTATGCTCCTTTTTTTCGTAAAATTCTACCTCGATTAAACTATCCGCAAAATATAGATGTGACCCTACTAACTGAAGAGGAGGTTAGATTAAAAAGTATCCAATCTAGGGTAACAAATTCTCAAGGTCAGATCTTAAGGAGAATTGAAGCAGGTAAATTTGTTATGGGTGCCTCTCGTCGAGAAATGGGTCGACGTGCTAATGAGGTTATACAAAATGTTGAATTAACCAAACCTTTTTACATTGGTACTAAAGAAGTCACAAATAAAGAATTTTCAAGATTTCGAGGACTTAATTCAGCAGTAGCTGATATCCATCCTTCACTCTTGGCCGATAATAATCCAGTGATATTAGTTAGTTGGTCAGACGCTATAGAATACTGTAACTGGTTAAGTAATAAAGAGGGTTTAGAGCCTGTTTATATAAAACGTTTTGAGAAATGGGAGAGAAAAAAGCCCACTCAAAATGGTTATCGATTGCCTACTGAAGCAGAGTGGTCGTGGTCAATTCGATATCAAGCAAAGAATACCACTACTACTTTTCCATGGGGCAATCGCCTTCCTCCTCGACGTGATTATGGTAATTTTGCAGATTCTTCAGCTAAAAATTTGATACCTAATATTATCTCTAATTATGAGGATGGTTATGCGTCTACTTCACCAGTAGGATCATTCAGAGCAAATTCACTTGGAATTTTTGATGGAAGTGGTAATGTTTCAGAGTGGATCAGCGATTATTACTCTATTCCAACGCCCGGACTTACAGAGGTTGCAACAGATCCAAATGGACCGGAATTTGGAATACAGCATGTAATTAGAGGCTCAAGCTGGCGCCATGCATCCGTGACACAACTAAGAGGAAGTTTCAGAGATTTTGGGAGTAAAGGTCAGGTTGATATAGGATTTAGATTGGCCAGAAATATTAATTGAATAATATACTAGAGTGACATGAAAATAATGAGATGGAAAATACATATACTAGAAACTATTTATGTAATTTTAATGCCCTGTACTTTTATATCTGTTTCATTCTCACAAGAAGTTGAAATGGTTGAGGAACCCTTGCAGGCCATTGAAGAGATGAATGATAGCCTAACTAAGACTTCTGATATAGAGTCGGTAAGACAATCTGCTGAGGATAATGGTGACAACTCCGATGTAGCCTATGATATTGATGCCCAAACATACGAAGAAATTGATGATGATTTTGTTCCTTCAGAGGAGATACCAGCTGATGAACCGATACAATTCCCAACAAATATATAAACAAAGAAACTCAATAATACAAATTACTTATTAATGAAAAGAGAAAATATAGATGAAAAAAAATAACATACCTATCGAATTCGTTTATCAATTATTCGCCCTGATCATTGCAATTATCATTGTGCATGGCTATTACGTGTCTGTAGTAAGGCCAAATGCAAATCAGATAATTATGGAGCAGAATATTGAAGCTGAAGTTAATCCAAACTATGTTAGAGAGAGATCCGTCTGGGTTTTGGTTAAAGATTTCGAGCAAGAATCATGTTTTATTTTGATGGTTTGGGCGCTTGCAATTATGGGTTTTAAAGCCAGTTCACTTTTAAATGAAAGGAAATTACTTGATGCAAATTTAATTTCCATAGCAGAAGGCATGAAGATACTTCCAGAAGATGCTCGAAACATGGAAAGGCAGATTGAAGTTTTACAGGAAAAGCAAAAGATAATGGTACTACCAAGAGCGTTACTGAATGCTTTAAGGAGATTTGGTACCACAAAGAATATTCAAGATGTGTCAATAAGTACACATACGATCTTTGAATCAGAGGCGGAAAGATTAGAGTCTGAACTCTCGATGATTCGTTATATCTCTTGGGCTATTCCATCGATAGGATTTATAGGAACAGTAAGAGGTATTGGTGATGCTTTAGGTCAAGCTGATATAGCGGTCCAAGGCGATATTTCAGGAGTAACTCAAAGTCTTGGTGTGGCCTTTAATTCAACTTTTATAGCGCTTTTGATTAGTATTTTTTTGATGTTTTTAGTACATCAATTGCAGTTATTGCAAGAAAGACTTGTCTTTGATAGTGAGAATTATGCAAATGATCGACTTATTCGTCATATGAAAATTGATACGAATTAGAGAATAGGCAAAGAAATTGTCACACGCATTTTTATATATAAATGACGCAGGTATAACGCTTCAAGAAGACGGTAAGATAATATATTGCGAGCCAAGTTATGCTTGGATAGGAAAAAATGAGATCCAGTTAGGTACTAACGCAGTTGGTAGATCTCGAATTACCCCACAAAATATAGAAAATCGTTATTGGTTAGATCTCTCAACTACAAGCTATATGATTGATCATTATAAACATCTCTGTTCGGCCGATATTGTAAGTCATGAAATGCAGATCATTAAATCAATAATCAGCAAAGATACTTCTTTGATAATTGTTATACCTCCGTATTTAAATAGTCAGCAATTGAGTTTATTTTTAGGTATCGCAAATGAATTGAATATAAAAATTATAGGATTTTTGGAATCATCCGTAGCTGCAACACGCCGTGAGTATGAGACTGCTAAGTTGGTGCATATAGATCTTCATTTACATTGTTTGTCAGTTTCACTCATGAATCAAAATGGTAAATCGAGTATAAATGAATCATTCATTATTAATGATAGCGGTCAGGCTGCATTTAATAATTGCTGGATAAAAATGATATCCCGGGCTTTCATTAAGCAATGTAGATTCGATCCTCTCCACGCCGCTGAATCTGATCAGCAATTAATTAATAATTTGTCTTTATGGGTAGCTCAAGCAGTAACTAAAGAGTGTGTTCATTTGGAGATTGAATATGGCAATCAATCATACGAAACTGATATTCAATCGTCTGACTTTATTGATGCAGTCATGCCATTGTATAAATCACTTTTCAATAAATTGCGATCAATATTTCATGCGGAAGATTTACCTGCAATTCAAATTTCAAATCGAATAACTAAGCTTCCTGAGTTAGCTGATCTACTTGAGTTAAAGTTATCAGCAGCGGTCTTTGGAAATAAGGAAGGTGACACAGTTAGTGGTGCTTCAGAAAGATTTATAGAAAAAGAACAGAAAGATACTTCATTGAAGATTATTCAATCGTTGCCTTGGGATAAACCGTCTGTTGTAGTTAATAGAGTTAAGGCAAACATTAGTGTTAATGATAAACCAAGTTATATCTTGTTTGAGAATGTTGCTTACCCCATTGGTTCATTGCCAATGATGATTGGATCCGGCCCTACACAAAAAGAAAATTTTTTGGTAGTTTCATCAAATATAACTGGAATTTCTAGAGATCACTGTACTGTGATTATGAAAAATGACAGGTGTATTCTTAATGATCTGAGTCGATATGGAACTTATTTAAACGACCAAAGAATAGAGGGTCCTTCTATACTGAATACTGGAGATAAAATTAGAATTGGGTCACCTGGGGTAGAAATGACACTTATAACATTAGGTGATACTTTTGGCTTATAGAAGAAGGCAAACTGAAGTATTTAGCTTGTCATTTCTGGATTGCATGTGCTGTGGGTTCGGGGCTGTAATTTTGCTTTTCATGATTATTAATTCACAAATTAAAAATCAGGTTAATTTAAAACAAACACAACCTGAGAATAAATTACACCAACTTAATGTTGATTTATTGGAAAGTCGAAAGCGTCTGGTGCTAGCAAAGAATATATTTGAAGATTTCCAACAAGAAAATGCGATCATCGAAGAAGAGATGGATCAAATGATATTACTATTAATGCAATTACAAAAAGAACTGGAAGAAGGTAATCTTGATACTTTAGCTAAAAATAAAAGCATTGAAAAACTAAAGTCCGATATTGAGAAACTTAATGAGGAGCGAGAGCGCATGTTAGCCGTTGCTTTACGTGCTCAATCTGGTGGTCAAATTAGAAGTTTTACTGGTGAAGGTGATCGGCAATACCTTACGGGATTAAAAGTAGGTGGCGAAAGAATATTAATATTGGTTGATGTATCAGCCAGTATGTTGGATCGAAAGATAATTAATATTCTTAGGCGCAGAAACATGTCAGATGAATTAAAATTAAGATCTGTAAAATGGCGACAAGCGGTTTCTAGTGTTGATTGGCTTGGTGCACAGTTTCCGAAAGAAAGTAAATTTCAGATCTATACTTTTAATAACAAAACGCAATCTGTTATTGAGGGAAGTGACGGTGATTGGATAGATGTTGGAGATGGGGCGGAGCTTGATGACGCTATAAAGGCTTTACGGCGAACTATTCCTCAAAATGGTACAAATCTAAAGGATGCATTTACAATAGTAAATGAGCTCAACCCTCGACCTGATAATGTTATTCTTTTAATAGATAGTTTGCCTACTATGAATAAATCAGAAACTGACCGAGGTATGATCACAGGTCAGGAGCGACTTAATCTTTATTATGAGGCTGAAACTGAGATACCTAGTGGTATTCCTATAAATATTCTTCTTTACCCTATGGAGGGTGACTACAATGCTGCTATTGCATATTGGTTATTGGCTTATCGAACTGGTGGTTCATTTATGAGTATCAGTAAGGATTGGCCTTAGGACGGTGAAATGAGGAAGCGAAGAAATATCGAGGCCTTTAGTCTTTCTTTTCTAGATTGCATATGTTGTGGTTTTGGCGCCGTAGTATTGTTATTGGTATTAAGTAAAATCTATGATCCTAACCTTGTACCTTCAGATCAGGTTGCAGAGGAAGCAATTATTTCCTTAGCAAAAGAATTAAAAAGTATTGAAGATGAAGTAACGAATACTATAAACAATAAAGATAATATTCAAAAAGAAGTGACTAACAAAAGAATTGATTTAGATATTTTACAAAAAGAATTGAAAAGTGTTCAAGGAAGATATGACTTAAGTTTATCTGAGCCAGAGTCATTACAGGCAAGTGAGGATAATCTTGAGGAAGCAAAGCAGAAAATATCAGAAGAGATAAAGAGGTTACAACCCAATTTCCAGCGAGCCGCAAATGAAGCAATAGGAGGTATTCCGGTAGATAGTGAATACATCATTTTTGTCATTGATACCTCTGGAAGTATGCAATCTAAATGGGCTTGGGCAGAAAGAAAATTAGGTGAGGTATTGGATGTTTACCCTACAGTTAAGGGTTTACAGATAATGAACGATAACGGTAGTTTTATGTTTCAGCAATATGGGCGGAGTTGGCTGCCGGATACGCCTCAGTTAAGACAGTCAATTAAGAATACAATGCGACAATGGGCTCCTTTTAGTGATAGCGATCCATCCGATGGGATCATATATGCCATACAGTCATTTTGGTCGCCAGAAAAAAAGATAAGTATCTATGTTTTTGGCGATGAATTCCAAGGAAATTCTATGGAGAAAGTATTGAGAGATATCGATCGAATCAATATTGAAAACGAAGAGGGCGATCGTCTTGTGCGAATTCATGCTATCGGATTCCCGTATTCTTTTGGCGGAAGAAGTATTCCACAGAGTTCTCAGCGATTCGCTGGTTTGATGCGACTTTTATGCGAGAGAAATGGTGGGACTTTTGTGGCTTTAACGAATAATAATCAATAAGTAGTCGAAATTGACCCCAGTTTATAATCACTGGGGTCTACTTTTAATCCTTACGGAATTTATTCGATAATAAATGAGCCTTTCATTATTGCGTAATGCGCTGGGAACGTACAAAAATATGTATAGTCTTTTGATGGATCTAAAGAGCTGAGATCAAATGTGACAGAAGATTCTTGCCCACCACCAATCATATCAGTGGCAGCTATTATTCTTTCATCACTCTCAGGTAGATAATTCGGAGCTCCAGCCTGCATGGAAACACCAGTTATTGGCATCATGTTTTCAGTAGCACTTAATACCCAGTTATGACCCATGAATTGTTGAGGGAGGTTACCAACATGTTTCAACGTAATTGTAAGATTTTGACAATCTGCACTGACTCGCATCTCTTTCATGTTGAATTGCATCGCATCATTGGATTCAATGACTTGCGAACAGTCTTGCGCGAACGAGATATTGGTTAAGCTAGACAGTATCAATACTACTGTGAAATAGATAAATTTCATTTTATTCTCTCCTACCTTGTTATATGTTAAAGCAATCATTATTAAGCCCATGTAAAATAAAATAAGTATTCATAATGTCCTGACGTCATAGTCAAAAAGATTGATTATTTTCATGGCTATTTCGATCTGGTTTATTTTAATTATGATTATGAATATATTTTTATTAAGTAGCATTATATTACGTTGGTAAATAAAGAGGCTAGTAAATTGAGTAAATTATTTGAAAAAAAATGTAACAATTGCGAAAAAGATGCCATTCCATTATCTCACGAAGATATTATTAAATATTTAAAGCAGGTTAATAAAGATTGGGTTTTTGATAAAACCAGTAAGACTATCTGTAGGCATTTTTCTTTTCCTATATACAGTAGCACTATTGCTTTTGTTAATGCTGTGGCATGGATAGCGGTTAAGGAGGGTCATCATCCGATAATGCAAATTGGTTATGGCTATTGTGATATTAGTTTTACAACTAATGCCATTAATGCATTGACTGAAAATGATTTCATTTGCGCTTCTAAAATTGATCATTTAATGGATGAAAGGGATGTCTATGTATGATTATAAGGAAATTCTTTTAGCCGCAGAGCGTTTAAAAGGAGTGATTCAGGAAACTCCATTATTTGAATCTGCAGAGCTGAATGAGAGGGTAAAGGGAAGAATTCTGATTAAGCCTGAATGCCTCCAAAGAACTGGTTCATTTAAGATTAGGGGTGCGTATAACTTAATGTGTCAGTTAAGTGATGCGGAAGCATCCAGAGGGGTAGTGGCATTTTCATCAGGAAATCATGCGCAGGGAGTTGCTTTAGCTGGAAAACTATTAAATATAAAAACTACCATTGTCATTCCGGAAGATGCGCCCAGTGCAAAGATTGAAAATACCAAAAAACTAGGCGGTAATGTTATTTTATATGATCGTTACAAAGAAGACCGAGAAGAAATAGCTAAAAAAATTGCTCTAAACTCAAATTCAACTCTGGTGCCATCCTATGATCATAAAGACATAATTATTGGCCAAGGCACCATGGGTTTGGAAATTATCAAGCAATGTAATGAGATGAATGTGACCCTAGATCAGGTATTGATTTGTTGTGGTGGTGGTGGATTGAGCGCAGGATCCTCTCTCGCAATCAAAGGATTATCAGCAAAAACAGATATTTATCTCGTGGAACCAGAATACTTTAATGATACTCAGGAGTCATTTTACGCAAAGAAAAGGATTAAAAACCAGACTCATGAAAAATCAATTTGCGATGCTTTGCTTGCTGAAATCCCAGGTAAAATAACCTTCTCAATTAATCAAGAGTTGGCATCAGATGTGCTGACAGTTTCTGATGCTGAGGTAGAGGAAGCAATGCGTTTCGCTTTTTTGCATTTAAAAATGGTGGTTGAGCCCGGAGGAGCTGTCGCTTTGGCTGCCATATTGAGCAAAAAAATTGAACTTAAGAATAGAGTTACTGCGCTGGTTTTAAGTGGTGGCAATGTTGATCGGGAGCTATTTGACTCAGTACAAAGCATTGGGTGATATTTATTTTTTAAGTGGGCTTTAAAACATCCCGCTTTTATCTACCTCTTTATCTTCAATATCATGCCTGTTTGCGATCCATTGCCCGGTAATCATCTTGTCGTAAGTTTGTCCGGGTCCCACCATTGGGTAAACACCTGCATCAGGATCGATAATAACCTCCAGGAATGCTGGTCCCTTGAAATCAATAAACTCTTTGATTATTTTCTTGAGGTTCGTTTTCTTATCTAATTTTTTGCTGAATTCAAAACCATCTGCTTCTGCTGTTTTTGTGAAATCTTTTCTATGCAATGATTTGTCACTAGCTGACATCCTGCCTTTGTAATAAAGTTTTTGCCACTGTCGGACCATTCCATCACCGAAATTATTGAGTACAAGGATCTTGACTGGTAATTTATAGGTCGTAGCGGTTTCCAATTCGCCTATATTCATACGGATACTCGAATCTCCATCAATATCGATTACCATCCTATTTGGTTGTGCGAATTGAGCACCAATGGCTGCAGGCAACCCAAACCCCATAGTTCCCATAGAGCCAGAAGTTAGCCATAATCTTGGTTCTTTGTAATCAAAGTATTGTGCTGCCCACATTTGATGTTGCCCTACACCGGTGCTAATAATTGCATTGCCACCAGTTAAGGAATTGATTTCTTCTATTACCGCATATGGCTGAATTAGGTTACTTTTTCGATCATAATTTAGTTTATATACCTCTTTAAGCTCAGCGATATGTGTATGCCATTGATCCAATGATTTTCGGTGAGAGATTTTTTTGCCATAAGCGAGGAGATTGACTAGATCATTCTTTAGTTGACCGACATGATGCCAATCCACCTGTTTAACTTTACCAATTTCTGAAATATCCACGTCGAAATGAGCAATTTTCTTTGCATTTGGAGCAAATCCCTTTGGATCACCAGCAACTCTATCATCGAATCTAGCGCCAATATTAATTAAAAAATCACAATCATCCACTGCATAATTTGCAGAAGCGGTTCCATGCATGCCTAGCATGTGAAGGGATAATGGTTTTGTGGTATCACTGGCTCCTAGTGCCATTAGAGTTGTTACAATTGGGATGCCATAAGCTGAAGCGAATGCTTTCATTTCATCACTAGCATTGGCATTGATAACGCCACCACCAGCATAAATTAGGGGTCTTTTTGAATCTTTAAGAAGCGCGAAAAACTTTTCACATGTTTTTTCTTCGAGGTTATTATTCATGACTGCATTTAATCGATTTCGATAACCCGTCAACGGGAGTGTGCCCGAACCTTTAAACAGACCTTCCCAGTTCTGAATATCTTTTGGTACATCTATTACTACTGGACCAGGTCTTCCTGTTCGGGCTAATTCAAAAGCAGATCGAATGGTCGATTCCAATAGAGTTGCATCGGTTACTAAAAAAATATGCTTTGAAACGGCACCCATGATTGCCGATACAGGCGCTTCTTGGAAAGCATCCGTTCCAATCGCCGTAGTTGGCACTTGACCGCAAATTACTACAATTGGGACTGAATCAGCCATACAATCACGGATAGGAGTTACAGTATTTGTAGCACCTGGTCCTGAAGTAACCATCACAACACCGACATCACCGCTTGCCCTGGCATACCCAGAAGCCATAAATCCTGCACCCTGTTCATTCGCAGGAACAATTAAAGGCATTGGCTGAGTACCATCTACTTTTTTATGGGCATCATTGAACCTAAAAACTGCATCATAGGTTGGTAAAATTGCCCCTCCACTATAACCAAAGATTGTATCGACATTCTCATCAGCTAAGACTTGCACAATCATATCTGCGCCCATCATTTTCTTTCCGGCAAGTGGGTGAATTTTAGAGTTTTTAGTTGTATTCATATTATTTACGTATTTCGAATAGCTTTGCTGTCTTTTTATTGAGTGTTTACTATATTTTATTACATTGCAATAGTATTAAAACTAGGCGAACATCGATATTTACAAAGTAAGTTTATTATAAAAATAATTTATTACTGTTATGTAATTTTTTGAATCAAAAGGACCGGTTATGCGGCATGTTATTTCAGTGATTCTTCAGAATGAAGTTGGTGCACTAACCCGTATGACGGGTTTGTTTTCAACGCGCGGTTATAATATTGAATCACTTAATGTTGCTCCCACAGATGATGTAAATTTATCCCGAGTTACCTTGGTGATTACGGGTTCTGATGGAGCTATTGCGCAACTTAATTCTCAACTATCAAAATTAGTTGATGTAGTCGGTATAAATGACATGACTTTGGGCGATCATTTTGAGCGAGAACTATTAATTATTAAAATTAAACTTACTCAGAAGACGAAAGAAAAAGTTTATACAGCAATTAAAGAGTATAACGCTGAGGTATTAGATAACTCCATGGATAGCTTTACTATTCAATTAACTGGTGCCAGGGAAATTATTGATAACTTTATAGGCGTGATAACAACATTAGGAGTCGTTCAGGCGCTCGCTAGAAGTGGCAGTGTTTCGGTTACAAAAGGTGAAATAATTTTATCCTCTTATGCAAACCAGAATTTATCAAGTTGAGTGGCCCATGCAGAAAAATAATTTTTTTGGATTTAATCGTCTAGTAATTAAAATAGGTTCAGCGTTATTAATTAATAACGACAGCACTGTTAATAAAGCTTGGCTCAAAAGTATTGCCAATGAAATTAATGGCTTACTGTCAAATAAGGTTGAAATACTCATAGTTTCCTCAGGTGCAGTGGCAATTGGCTGTGGCATTATTGGTAAAAAAAGAACATTAATGAATCTCAATGAATTGCAAGCCGCAGCGGCAATGGGGCAAGCGCAATTAGTTATAGAGTGGCAGGATGCTTTGAAAGGGATTAATGTTAAGGCTGCACAAATATTATTGACCCCTGATGATACTGAAAACCGTAAACGATTCTTAAATTCAAAAAATACATTACAGGCATTATTAAAATTGAGTGTCGTTCCCATTATCAATGAGAATGACACCGTTGCTACAGATGAATTACGTTATGGTGATAACGATCGTCTAGCCGCCCGCGTTGCCCAAATGGTAATGGCGGATGGCTTGATTCTTTTGTCAGATGTAGACGGATTATATGAAAGTGATCCAGTTTTGAATAAAAAAGCAAAACATATGCCCAAGATTGATTCTGTAACAGATGATATTTTAATAATGGCTGGGTCTAAGGAGTCAAATTTTGGGAGCGGTGGTATGCTTACAAAATTACATGCCGCTAAAATAGCTATGCATGCTGGTTGTACGACTATTATCTCGAATGGAGCTCAAGATAAACCAATTTCATATCTTATGGATGGAGGTAAATGTTCTGTCTTTAAAGCTAAAGAAAGTCCTAGTATTGTTCGAAAGCAATGGTTATTAGGGTTTCTGGACACACGTGGCACTCTTAGTTTGGATAAAGGTGCAGAAGAAGCTTTAAATCAAGGTGGAAGCCTATTGCCAGTAGGCTTGATTGAAGTCTTGGGTAATTTTGAGCGTGGCGATGTAGTAGTTATAACTGATAAAAAAGGAAAAGAAATCGGAAAAGGGGTGACAATATACTCATCCATTGAGGCAAGTTTAATTAGAGGGTGTCGATCCGAAGCAATATTGCAGAAATTGGGTTATCAGGGCAAAGCGGAAATTATTCATAGAGATGATATGGTGCTTTTTTGATGCGCCAGCCAAACTAATATTGATTTAACAGAGAACAACTATGGGAATTGAAAATATAAAAGATGTAATGAATGGAATGGGTGTTTTGGCTAAAAATGCAGCAAAAAGATTTGCTCAATCTTCCGATCAGCAAAAGAATTTAGCAATACATTTGATTTCTGAATCCTTACTAAAAAATGCTGAAAAAATTATAGCAGCAAACAATAAAGATGTTGATGCTGCAAAAAAACGTAATATAGCAGAGCCTATGATAGATAGATTATTGCTGAATAATGAGCGAATTGACGCAATGGCTAGCAGTTTAGGAGAAATTATAAAAATTAAAGATCCTATTAATCAGATAATAGATGACTGGGAACGTCCGAATGGCTTAAGAATTCAGCGAGTATCCGTACCTTTAGGCGTCATCGGTATTATTTATGAAAGCCGCCCTAATGTAACTTCAGATGCGGCTGCCCTGTGTATTAAGTCAGGAAATTCGGTCATTCTAAGGGGCGGTTCCGAAAGTTTTGAATCTAATAAGACCATACATGCTTGTTTGTCACAGGCGTTGATGGATGCAAATCTTGATCCAAATATTGTCCAGTTTGTTCCAACAAAGGACAGGGAAGCAGTGGGTTATATGCTTTCTTCCATGCATCAATACCTTGATGTCATTATACCAAGAGGAGGGAAGAGTCTCGTCAAAAGAGTACAAGATGAGGCTCGTGTTCCTGTGATAGGTCATCTCGAAGGTATTTGTCATGTTTATGTTCATGAATCCGCAAAAATTAATGCGTCAAAAGAAGTAATTTTAAATGCAAAGATGCGTCGTACTGGCATTTGTGGAGCTGCTGAAACAATTTTGATTGATCGGAATATAGCACCAATGATTTTAAAAGATCTGATAAATGATTTGAATAAAGTGGGTTGCGAGGTCAGGGGCGATGACGAAGTAAGAAATTACTCTATAACTGTGGTGCCAAGTAATGATGATGATTGGTCAACGGAATATCTTGATGCAATTATTTCTTGCAAAATTGTGGAAGATGTTGATGAGGCAATTAAACATATTGAAGAATTTGGGTCGGGTCATACTGACTGTATAATTGCCGAAAATTCTGATGTTGTGAAAACATTTATCAAGAATGTGGATAGCGCTATTGTAATGCACAATACTTCAACTCAATTTGCAGATGGAGGTGAATTTGGAATGGGTGCAGAAATTGGGATAGCTACTGGGCGAATACATGCTAGAGGTCCAGTGGGGGCGATGCAGTTAACCAGTTACAAATATGTTGTTCACGGAAGTGGCCAAATTAGATCTTAGTTCAAAGGTAAGTTAAGCCCTTAATGAGTCGATTGCTTCATTGAATAAGAGACTTGGACGCATTGCTTTAATCAATAACTGTTCGTCTGGATGATAGTAACCACCAAGGTCTATGCTTTTCCCTTGAGTATTACTTAGCTCTTTTTTAATTTTTTCTTCACTGGAAACTAGGGTCTCATAAAGCTTTATAAATATTTCTTGTAAATCTTTATCGGCAGATTGCTCTGCAAGAGCTTTTGACCAATACATGGACAAATAGAAGTGGCTGTGACGATTATCAGTTTCACCCACTTTTCTCGATGGAGATTTATTGTTCTCTAGAAACATTGAATTCGCTTGCTCAAGCGCATTGGCAATAATTGCAGCTTTTTTATTTTGTGTCTTTTTTGCAAGCTCTTCTATGGATACCATTATTGCTAGGAATTCTCCTAATGAGTCCCATCTTAGGTGCCCTTCTTGGATAAATTGGGCAACGTGTTTTGGAGCTGATCCACCTGCACCTGTTTCATAGAGTCCGCCTCCAGAAAGAAGCGGCACTATAGATAGCATTTTTGCGCTTGTACCCAGTTCTAGGATTGGGAATAAATCAGTTAAATAATCTCTCAATACATTTCCTGTCACTGAAATCACATTTTTCCCAGAATGAATGATGCTTAAAGTCTTTTTCATGGCTTCCTGTGGCGAAAGAATGGAAATATCTAATCCTTTAATATCCTCTTTAGCTAAATATTCAGTAACTTTTTTAATTAATAAGTTGTCATGAGCTCTATTCTTATCCAGCCAGAAAATGGTTGGTGATTCAGTCAATCTAGCTCTTTCGATAGCCAGTTTGATCCAATTTTTAATCGGAGCATCTTTTGTTTGGCACATCCGCCATATGTCTCCTTTATTGACAATATGCTCACTCAAAGTTAATCCATTTTCATTACTGACCCTAATTAATCCAGATGAGGGAATCTCAAAAGTTTTATCATGAGAACCATATTCTTCAGCTTTTTGAGCCATTAATCCAATATTCGAAACACTCCCCATAGTAGTTACATCAAAAGCACCGTGTTCCCTACAAAAATTAATTACCTCTTGATAGATAGTTGCGTAACATCTGTCAGGGATAAGGGCGTTAGTATCATGTAATTTTCCATCAGGGCCCCACATTTGTCCAGACGATCTAATCGCTGCAGGCATTGAAGCATCAATGATTACATTGCTTGGAACATGCAAATTTGTAATACCTTTGTCTGAATCAACCATGGCTAATGAGGGTTGATTTTTATAGGTATCAGATAACTCTTTCTCTATTTCTATGCGTTGATTATCAGGCAATCCTCGGATTTTTGAATAAACATCTCCAATACCATTTTTTGCATCGACACCGATATCTTTGAAAAGTTGTGCATATTTTTTAAAGCATACTGCATAGAAAGTGGTTACTGCATGCCCGAAGATTATAGGATCTGAAACTTTCATCATGGTGGCTTTGAGATGTAAGGATAGTAATATATTTTTTTCCTTACTGGATTTAATTTCTTCAGTAAAAAACGCTTTTAGTTTGCTTGCATTCATTGAAGCCATATCAATGATTTCATTTGCTTGAATTTTAATTTCATCTTTTAGAAGTAGATGCTCATCATCATTATTTATTAGCTTAATTTTTAAAGTAACCGGTTCATTTATGACGAGAGATTTTTCTGAAGAGTAAAAATCACCATCTTGCATGTGAGCCACATTTGTTTTCGAGGTGTTTTTCCATGCACCCATTTTATGAGGGTGATTTTTAGCAAATTCTTTTACTGCTTCAGCGACTCTTCTATCAGAATTACCTTCCCTTAAAACTGGGTTAACTGCACTACCTAGAATTTTTGAGTATTTAATTTTAATATTCGTTTCATTATCATTCTTGGGGTCATCTGGATAGTTTGGAATTAAGTAACCTTGTTTCTGTAATTCAGATATTGCGGCTTTTAGTTGAGGAATGGACGCACTAATATTTGGTAGTTTAATTATATTTGCAACTGGATTTTTCACCAAGTCACCAAGTTCTTTCAGGTCATCTGTTATTTTTTGTTCCTGATTTAGATTTTCTGGGAAAGTGCAAATTATTCTCGCAGCTAGAGAGATATCGCGAGTCTCCACCTTAATATTGGCAGTTTCAGTAAATGCTTTAATTATCGGGAGCAATGAATAAGTTGCCAATAATGGAGCTTCATCTGTTTTCGTGTATATTATTTTAGATACAGTCATAATTTATCTGCTTTAGTGTCATATATATGAGTATGTTTAGGGTGATCCTGAAGCACTTCATCAATTTTTTAATTTATTGGCGTGAGATTTTTTCAATGATTTGTGTGGGATTATCTGTTTTCCTATAGTACCCATGACGTATTTTCATTTTTTCGTAAGCTGAATCTCTTTCATGCTCGTTATGATACCAGTGTTGCTTAGACCAGTTTTCACCTAAAAGGTTCCCTAGTGTATCACCCACCGGGAGAGTCATTTTAATACCATAGTTCTTTTTTTTATTTTTGAGCTTGTTGTGAACATTGTGCTGGTGACAAAAATCCATATTATCTCTCTAATACCACAAATGTGGGCATTATAACTTAGATATTAATTGCTAATCAAAGAGTGTTAGAGTTTATTTGTAATCAGCATAAGAAATCTTCGTATAAAGTCTTTTGATTGTGTATGCATATAAATCATTAAGAGTACATTTAAGATAGATAAGAGAGCAAAAAATTCCAAGATGTTTAGCCCTGAGCTCAAGGTGATAATCGCTGTAAGTGAGGCCGATACCATAAAAATAGCATTAAGAATGTTGTTGGCAGCAATAATTCTGGATAAATATTGAGAATTAGCATCTTTTTGAATTGTTGCATAAAAAGGAACGCTAAAAATTCCTCCGCAAGCACCAATCATGATCAGGTCAAAGATTATACGCCAGTTCTGAGGTTGATTGATGAATTCCATTATAGTGTTTATTTGGGTGGTATTATTTACAGGTGAAGATAAATACAAATCGAAAACAAAAATTGTTAACCCGATAGAGCCAATTGGAATAATGCCAATTTCAACACGATTTTTAGACAGTTTCTCACAGGCAAGCGAGCCCATGCCAATACCAATCGCAAAAGTTGCGAGTAATAGGGTTGTTATTGTTTCATTCCCATTGATTATATTTAAAGTGAATGCTGGAATTTGAAGTGTTATAGCTGATGCGTAAAACCAAAACCAGGATATACCGATAATACAAAGAAATATTTTTTTGTCTTCTCTGCTGTATTTTATAATACGAATCATTTCAGAAAAAATATTCCAGTTAATCTTTAATGATGGGTCGGTTGCTTTGGTTGTGGGAATCTGTTTACTTGAAAAATAGCCTATTACTGATATGGAGACCAAACATATTGCTAGAGGATAATCATTATATTGATCTGAAGAGACTGCCAATCCGCCAATTACCAGACCTAAAATAATTGCAATATATGTTCCAGATTCGACTAAGGCATTACCACCAATGAGTTCACTTGTTTTGAGTTTTTGAGGTATATAAGCATATTTCACAGGACCAAATAAAGAAGACTGAAAACCCATCAAGAATAAGATCAAAAGCAGGGATGAGTAATTTCTTGTGATTATTGTAATTGCGGCTAATAGCATCAGTCCTACTTCAAGAAGCTTTATTGAGCGTATCAAGATTGACTTCTCAAGCTTATCTGCAAGTTGACCAGCGATTGCTGAAAATAAAAAATAAGGCAATATGAATAAAGCGCCAGCAACATTAGCTAATTGACTGGCGTTGAGTCCAAATATTTCTATACCTTTAAAGGTAAAAAGAATAATTAGGCCATTACGAAATATATTGTCATTAAACGCGCCTAAAAATTGAGTCACGAAAAAAGGAGCGAATCTATTTTGCCTCAATAGTGTAAATTGATTGAATTTACTCATAAATGGCGAATATTAATTAATTATGGATGAACCGATATTAATTATATTCAAGAATAAGTTCATCTTTTTTATATTGCGGAGCAAATGCATCACTCAATCTATAGGTTTGAGTATCGCTAGAATCATTTGAATTAGCATTGTTTTCCATGCCGGGTTGAATAGGGAGTTGATGTGTTTGCGCAGTTAATTTTTGGATAAATGTATTTGCTGACATAGGGGCAGCATTGCCGGTCGCGTTAAATATTTGATCGGGCGTTATACTTGTTGAGCTATAAAAATTAGCGTTACTTCGGCGATCCATGGTCAAGGTTGCTCCTTCTAAGGATACCCCAATAAATAGTCCTCTACTCCTTGAGTAAGAATAAATTTCTGCATTAAATCTCAAATCTGTTGCGGCAGCGGTATGTCTACCAATTGGGCCAGCTGCAACGGAAGCGTCTGCTCCGAGAGTTAACTTTCCATTACTGATTCCATCTATACCTTTGCGAGTCTTGAACACGAGAATACTGTCTGTTGATTGAGCACCCACTTGAAGACCTAGACTGCCCCCTGTCAAAGTTATAAATGCCGGGTTACTCCATGAATTATCTTCATTGCGAATTACAATAATACCTTTTCCTCTTCTTATTCCCAATAAGGCGCCTATTTTGAGTACATTCGGAAAAACCGCAATTGCATAAGCTCTTGATAATAATGCGGGAGGGACTGATTGCTCGGGTATACGAAGTATTTGATCAATTACATCCGCAGCATCCAAAACGCGTTTTTCTTGACTACTAGCAGCTAGAGAGTATGACGATGTAAAGAACGTGAATATTGTTAGCGTAATTATTAACCTTGTGATCATTTTTTTACCTAAATTATTATAAAAGTTAATTCTTATAGGGCATTATCATCAGTTTCGCCGGTTCGAATACGAATGGCTTGTTCGAGCTCAGTAACAAAAATTTTCCCATCTCCAACTTTACCTGTTTTGGCACTATTAATTACACTTTCTATTGTTTCGTCGAGTCGATCATCACTGACTGCAATTTCGACTTTTGCTTTTGGTAGGAAATCTACGACGTATTCAGCCCCTCTATATAGTTCAGTGTGACCTCTTTGACGACCAAATCCTTTAACTTCAGTAACAGTCATCCCGTTGATTCCGATGTCGCTTAATCCATTTCTGACATCATCTAGACGAAAAGGTTTTATTATTGCTGTTACCAGTTTCATGAATTATTCCTAATTTCATATTTTTACCAATTATAGGGTGATTTTATTGTAATTACAGCTAAATAGAGTGATTTTTATATACATTATCAATGGCTGAGTTCTAATTTGACTGTTATTATTTAAACTCTTATGTTAAAAAATATTACTAATAACAGTTTTGACTCACAAAGTCTTATTTATAATGGCGGCGCATTTTTATATGCAATATCAGCTTATATCCTAGGTTTTTATGGATTATTCAATCAATACTTAGTCATAAATATTGCCTCAATGATCTTGCTCGCACATGGAATGATTATAGCTGCCTACTTGGTACATGAATGCGCACATAACTTAGTTTTTAAAAAAATTCAGCATAATACTTATTTTGGTAAATTTTTGGCGTGGATTTGTGGCGCCTCCTATGGGACATATGAAGATATAAGATATAAGCATTTCCGTCATCATGTGGATAATGATGATGTTGTTTGGTTTGATTACGAGGGGTTTTTTAGAAGATTTCCACTTATATTAAAGATAACGCAAATACTCGAATGGTTTTATATCCCAGTACATGATTTGATAATGCATTTCATTATGGCATTTACCTCATTCGTTATCCCGCAGAGACGCAATCAGAGAAGAAGAAATTTATTTGTGTTGTTAGCAAGGGGCTCCGTTTTTTTAATCCTCGCCATCTATTATCCAAGAGTTGCTTTTTTATACACCATGGCCTATCTGGTAATGATGACAGTATTGAGATTCTTGGACAGTATCCAGCATGATTACAGTTATCATTTAACTTTATTTAGTAATGAGAGGCCGCCACGAAAAGGAGATTTTAATTGGGAGCAAGAGCATACTTTCAGTAACCCGATTTCAATGAATATATCTTCTTTGAATTGGGTGACACTAAATTTTGGTTTTCATAATGCACACCATGCTGATATGACGATTCCTTGGTATAAGCTCCCTGAAAAACACAAAGAATTATTTGGTGAAAATTCAATCCATCATGTACCTTTTGGTACTCAATTACAGATTTTTCACAAACAACGCGTGAATCGTATCATTGATAATCATGAGCCAGATTCACCCTCAGGGTATGACTACTTAATTGCCGCTCGAAAGGCCGAAGTATCTGGTGGTAATGCAGCTTCATTCTTAACCTCTTTTTAAATTATTAAGGCCAAAGAATTGCAGCAACTTAAAATTTATCAATCTCTCTGGGGTATGGAGCAACGAGCTCCAGGAAAGGATGAACCGTCTTTTGAATATAATTTTGAAAAAGCAAAAAATGCTGGGTACCACGGATTATGTCTTGACCTGAGCGTCGATGAAATAGATGATTTTCAAGAAGCTAATGCATTGTATGCTAAGTTTAATCTTGAATGCATGATCAATGCTTTTCCTATGCAATCTTCTGATATGCAGCCATTAATGCAGATGGCAAAAAGTTTGAATGCGCCATTAATAAATATTATAAGTGGTGTTATGCCGCTAAAGCCAAATGAGGCTGTTTCATGTGTTAAAAGATGGATGAAGGAGGCAGTTGAGATCGATGTAAATATTCTTTTTGAAACTCATCGTGATAGTCTTTTAAATGATCTATTTTTTACAATACAGTTAATGGATTTAATTCCCGAAATGAGATTATGTGCAGATTTATCTCATTTTGTTGTGGATAGAGAATTAAGACTCCCTCTTCCGGAGCGAGATAAAAGTTTTATTAATAATGTACTTGAAAGGTCAGATTGTTTTCAAGGTCGTATTGCAAATCGTGAGCAAATCCAAATCCAAATTGATTTTCCGCAACATCAAGAATGGGTTGATCAATTTAGAGTGTGGTGGAAAGATGGAATTAGGATGTGGCGAAGTAGAAATAAAAAAGATGCCACACTTATATTCTTATGCGAGCTAGGACCAAGACCCTATGCTATAACTGATAAAAATCAAGAAGAATTATCAGATCGCTGGGAAGAAGCATTGACAATTAAGAGTTGGGTAGAAGAAATTTGGGCTGAACTCGAAGCTGAGTAAATTTAAACAATTAAAGGGTAAGAAATGGCTAATTTAAAAGAAAAAACAATTTTTATGTCAGGGGGTAGTAGGGGTATTGGACTTGCGATTGCCAAGCGTGCCGCCGAAGATGGAGCAAATATCATTATTGCTGCAAAAACAGCCGAACCTCATCCAACTTTACCCGGAACGATCTATACTGCTGCTGATGAAATTAAAGAATCAGGTGGAAAAGCTTTACCATTGGTTTGCGATATTCGCTCTGAGGAACAGGTTAAATCAGCTGTTGAGGCTGGAGTAAAGAAATTTGGAGGTATTGATATCTGTATTAACAATGCCAGTGCTATTTCGTTGACACCGACCATGCAAACTCCCATGAAAAGGTTTGATTTAATGCAGCAAATTAATACTCGAGGCACTTTTTTGGTGTCACAAACTTGTATCCCTTTTTTATTGAAAGCAGAGAATCCACATATCTTAAATTTATCTCCACCTTTAAATTTAAACCCTCGATGGTTTGCCCCGCACAGTGCTTATACAATAGCTAAATATGGAATGAGTATGTGTGTTCTCGGAATGGCGGGTGAATTCAAAGAGCAGGGTATTGCAGTTAATGCTTTGTGGCCCAGAACTGCTATTGCTACTGCTGCCGTAAAAAATTTACTGGGTGGAGATGAGATGATTAAGCATTCACGTAAACCAGAAATTATGGCTGATGCCGCGCATTATATTTTGACCAAGAAAAGCACTGAATTTACCGGCCATTTTTGTATTGATGATGAAGTTCTAAGTGATATGGGTACTGATGATTTTGAACATTATTCTGTGGAGCCAGGCGTTGATCTCATGCCTGATTTTTTCTTAGATTAGGATATTTTATGAGCGATCGTCAGGCTAAATTTGAAGGCACTAAAGATGTGTTAAGTTCTCATAAATTTGACTTGGAACGATTGAATGAATTTCTTTTATCCTCCATAGAAGGATTCAAAGGTCCGCTTGAAGTCAAGCAATTTAAAGGCGGACAATCCAATCCTACTTATCTACTTGTGACGCCGAATAAAAAGTATGTTTTAAGAAGAAAGCCACCCGGAAATTTACTTAAATCGGCTCATGCTGTTGATCGTGAATTTCATGTGATTGATGTATTGAGCGGTATGAATTTCCCTGTACCAAAACCATATTTATTTTGTGATGATGACTCAGTTATTGGTACGGTATTTTATGTTATGGAATATATAGAAGGGCGTATTTTTTGGGACTTGGATATACCTGAGAGTAATCCTAATGAGAGAGCGGCAATATATGATGACCTTAATAAGGTACTAGCAAAACTGCATAACTTTGATCACGAGACTCTTGGCCTATCTGATTTTGGTAAATCGGGAAATTATTTTAGTCGTCAGGTCTCACGATGGTCGAAACAATATCGAGCATCTGAAATTAAATCTATTCCTGAAATGGATCAGCTTATTGAATGGTTACCAAAAAATATTCCAAATGAACAATCTGTTGGCATAGTGCATGGTGATTATCGTTTAGATAATTTAATCATTCATCCTACAGAGCCGAAAATAATTGGAGTTTTAGATTGGGAGTTATCTACCATAGGTAATCCTTTAGGAGATTTTACTTATAATTTATTAGCTTGGCAGATGCCTGATATTGGTATTGGGTCTGCTGGTTTGCATGGAAGGAATCTCCGAGACCTTGGTATTCCTGATGAAGAAGAATATATTAATACATATTGCGAACGAACAGGGAGGAAGAATGGCTTATCTGATCGTGAGTTTTATTCAGCCTATAATTTTTTTCGTATCGCTGCTATTTTACAAGGCATTGCAGGTAGGATAAGGGATGGAACGGCCGCCAATACAGAGGCGAGAAAACTTGTACAAGCAGTCAGTCCATTAGCTAAGATGGGTTGGAGTTATGCAATTAAATCAGGTATTTGATTAGATTGATTGTAAAAATTTGTAATTAATTAGTTAGGATAAATAATGAGCGATAGGGTTAATTTTGATATTAAAGATAATGTAGCTGAGGTTAGATTAAATCGTGCTGAGAAACACAATGCCTTAGATCATAAGATGTTTGAAGCGATTATAAGAATTGGCGATCAGATAGCCCATGATGACTCAATTCGAGCTGTTATTTTACATGGAGCGGGTGAGAGTTTTTGTGCAGGTATAGATTTATCTATGTTTGCTGGCGAAGGGATGGCATCTGATTTTTTAAAAAGAATGAAACGCCGAGAAGGGTCGTTGGCCAATTATTATCAAAGTGCTGCTTATATTTGGCGTGAGATACCAGTTCCAGTAATAGCGGTATTGCAGGGCGCGGTCTATGGGGGTGGGCTTCAAATTGCTTTGGGCGCAGATATTCGATATGCCGCTGAAGATATAAAACTTTCAATTATGGAGATCAAATGGGGCATTATCCCTGATATGGCGCTCACCACTTCGTTGCCTTATTTGATGAGTGTTGATAAAGCAATCGAGTTAGCCGTGACAGCGGATATTTTAAATGCCAGCGAAGCGCTCGATAAGGGATTGATTACCGCAATTAAGGGACGACCGCTGAAACAAGCAAGGGTGTTAGCAAAAGGAATTGCAAATAGATCACCGGATGCGATTCGATCAATAAAGCGTTTGTTTTATGAAACATGGCATAAAAATGACGAGGTTTCATTGGCTCTTGAGGCAAAATTACAAATGCAAGTCATGGCTGGAGAGAACCAAATGGAAGCAGTTAAATCATCACTGTCCAAGACTAAACCGAATTTTTCGAATTCAAAGTTATAATTAACAATATTATTAATTCACATTTATTGAGAATGGAAATGGAAAAAATCAAAACGGTCAATTACATGCAAGATGAATCGGTTGTTGTAATTACTATTAACCGACCAGAAGCAATGAATTCATTCAATGCTCAGTTGCGCTTGGAATTGCTAAATGCTATCGAGAGGGCTTCACAGGATAATAAAATTAGAGCAGTTATCATTAATGGTAAGGGTAGAAATTTTAGCGCTGGTGCTGACCTTAAAAATATGGAAGATGCTCAAAAAACACTAGAAGAGGTACTTGATAGTGAATATCGTCCCATTTTCGACGCGATTGGTAGTATAGAGAAACCAGTTATAGCATCTATTCATGGCTCTGCTGCGGGTATTGGTCTATCTATAGCTTTATGTTGTGATTTATTAATTATGGCTGATGATGCTTTTCTGCTGGCTCCTTTTTCCTCTATTTCTCTAGCTCCAGATGGAGGAATGAATTGGTTTCTAGTGCGTCAATTAGGTTATCGTAAAGCATTTCAGTTATGTATAGAAGCTGAGAGAATCGATGCTAAATTTTGTGTTGAGTATGGACTGGTAAATAAATCTGTACCAGCTGAAGAGCTTTTTGATGAAACTTTAAATTGGGCTAAAAATATCGCAAGAAGGGCGCCATTGTCAATTCAGGCCACAAAGAAAATGATGAGATATGCAACCTGTCATTCTTGGTCTGAAACTTACGATATGGAAATACCATTGCAACAAGCATTGCGTGATTCAAATGATTTCGAAGAAGGCGTGAAAGCATTTATCGAGAAGAGAGAGCCTAAATTTAAAGGCAATTAAATATTTATTTTTCTTATGGAGTAATTAAATTGATGCAATTATCTTTTATTGGTTTAGGCGTAATGGGTTATCCAATGGCAGGCTTTCTCGCAAAATCTGGTCATCAAGTCACTGTCTTTAATCGGACCGAAAGTAAGGCTGTCAGGTGGTGTGAGGAATTTGGTGGGGATTACGCCTCTTCTCCTTCTGAAGCATCCAAAGATGCTGAGATTATCTTTACGTGTGTTGGAAATGACGATGATGTGAGAGAAGTTATATTGGGTGAAAAGGGCGTGATTCATGGCCTGAAGAAAAATGCAATCATTGTCGATCACACGACAGCTTCTTCAGTTTTAGCTCAAGAATTAAATGATTATATATCTAACATAGGCAGTTCTTTTTTAGATGCACCTTTATCTGGCGGTCAAGCTGGAGCAGAGTCAGGACAATTGACAATTATGGTGGGCGGTGACGAAACTGTATTTGCTGAGGTTTTTCCTGTTATGAATAATTACGCAAAAGCTTGTACTTTGATTGGAAAAGTAGGCTCTGGGCAGAAGGCAAAAATGGTGAATCAAATTTGTATTGCTGGCTTAGTCCAAGGCTTAGCTGAAGGACTGCATTTTGCTAAGCGTGAAAAATTAGATATTAAAGCTGTGATTGATGCTATCTCACAAGGGGCCGCCCAATCGTGGCAGATGGAAAATCGTTGGCAAACCATGATAGACAATGAATTTGAATTTGGTTTCGCTGTCGAGTGGATGCGAAAAGACCTTGAAATTGCTCTTCATGAGGCAAATCGAGTGAATGCTAAAATAGAGGTTACGGCTATAGTGAATGAGTATTACAAAGAGATTGAAAGTTTGGGCGGTAAACGATTCGATACTTCCAGCTTGATTAAACGTCTAGAATCCTAATATTTATTGAATAAAATTTTTTTTCTGTTTAAGATCCACATTCCATCAGGGGTGATCTATTGATCTGAGATTCGTGATATTTCATGGGAAATATTATATCGAGAACCCTTAGAACCTGACCCGGATAATGCCGGCGTAGGAAGAGGATTGCAATATGACCCAGTCAAATACTGTGGCACGACACACCATTCTATCTGTTTTTTTCTTATTTTTTATACACGTAGTTTTTGCCGAAGAAGTCATTGATGAGATTACAGTCACTGCTGATTTTAGGTCGAGATCAGAAATTAATGTGCCTTCAAGTATCACTATCTTGGATAGAGCTTTTATTGAGAAATCATCAATCCAGCACTTTCAAGATTTAATATACGCTATACCAAATATTAATTGGTCTGGAGATGGAAATCGTCCTCGTTATTTTCAGATAAGAGGTATTGGAGAATTAGAGCAATATCAGGGAGCTCCTAATCCATCGGTTGGCTTTCTGATTGATGATATCGATTTCAGTGGTATTGGCTCAATTGCAACATTGTTTGATATAGAGCAGGTTGAGATATTTCGTGGTCCGCAAAGTAGCAGATATGGTGCAAATGCCTTAGCGGGCCTAATTTATATGCAGAGCACTACTCCTACAGTGAATTTTTCTAGGAAAGTCCAATTAAGGATGGGTGAGGACAGCGAAATGGCTGCTGGATTGGCCTTTGGCGGGCCAATCTCAATACTTGAAGATGCTAAATATCGAATCAGTATTCATCGTCATCAAAGCGATGGTTTTCGGGATAACGCTTATTTGAATCTTACCAATACAAACCAGAGAAAAGAAACTTCATTACGAGGGAAGCTATCTTGGGATCTTAATAATGATTGGTCGTTCAATTTAAGCGCAATGCACGTTGATCTAAATGATGGATATGATGCCTTTGCTATCAGTAATACCTTGACCATGCTTTCTGATAAGCCGGGTAAGGATGCTCAAGAAAGTAGCGGAACCTCCTTAAAGAGTATCTATTCTGGGTATGATACTTATACGATTGAATCAATCACAGCATTTGCACATTCAAAAATTGATTTTTCTTATGATGCTGATTGGGGTAATGAGAAAGCATGGGCGCCCATAACTTATGACTATGTGACTCAAAATGACCGAAAAAGACGAACCGCATCCCAGGAAATTCGATTTATCTCTTCGGAAAAGGCTGGTTCTTTCGCTAATGCATCTCAATGGCTGTTTGGGCTGCATTTATTGAAGCTCGATGATGATTTAGGTACCAAAAATACTGGAACTTATGATGATCCTATATATGTTTATCAGGATTCATTAAATACCTCTTTTACAAGTAAATACGAAGCCATGAGTGCATCTTTATTTGGGCAAATGAATTTCAATGTAAGTGAAGCAGGTCTACTAACATTGGGTTTAAGAGTGGAAAACAGAAGTGTTGATTATACTGACTCTGGAAAACTTAATATGGATCCCAGTGAATTAATGATTGGCGGTGATGTGACCTATATGAATAATTTATCAAATAATCTTAATGGTTATATTACTTTATCTCAAAGTTATAAGGCTGGAGGTTTTAACTTAGGTCTTGTTCCAGATACTCAGCGTAAATTTGACCAAGAAACATTAAGAAATATTGAAGTTGGATTTAAATCAATATGGAACGAAGGCGATCTTAGGATTAATGGTTCGTTATTTTATAACCGGCGAGAAGATCAGCAAATAAGGACTTCTATGCAGTTATATGCGAATGATCCATCCTCATTTGTATTCTTTACAGGTAATGCAGCAAAAGGTAAGTCAGTTGGTTTGGAGGCAGAGATTCGCTGGGTTCCAATTGAAAGATTGGAGTTATATTTTAATGGCGGACTACTCAGAGCAAAAATTGATCAATACGCTGGTCTTGACGCTAGTTTAAATGATCGTGATGCCGCGCATGCGCCAAGATATACTTTAAGTGCTGGTTGGGAATATCGTTATCCATCAGGTATATTCATAATAATGTCTGCATCTGCACGCGATGAGTTTTATTTTGACGTCAGTCATAATGAAAAATCTAAAGCGTTTGAATTATTGAACGCACGAATTGGTTACGAGAGAGAAAATTGGTCGATTCAGTTGTGGGGTAAGAATTTAACGAATGAAAATTTTGCGGTTCGTGGATTTTATTTCGGTAACGAACCGCCTGATTTTCCAAATGCAGTTTATACAAGACGTGGTGACCCACGGCAAATTGGGTTAACTTTTGATATGAGGTTTTGATCATTATGAAAATAGCAGTTGATATCAGTCTATATCCTCTAGATAACAATTTTATTCCACCTATAAGTGATTTTATCTCCCGACTTAATGAGCACCCATCACTAATGGTAATAACCAATAGTATGAGCACTCAAATTAAAGGTGAATATGACGTAGTAATGGGTATTTTGAATCAAGAGGTGAAAGAAACATTCGAAAATCACGCTAAAGCTGTTTTTGCTATAAAAATACTAAATAACCCTATATCCGATTAAGATTTTAGTTTTATATTAAGACTATGGAAATTCTCGCCGTTATTTTAGCTGTCTTCTATCTTCTCCTAGCGATTCGTCAAAATATCCTATGCTGGTTATGTGCAGCCATAAGCACTTCAATTTATGTGTTTTTATTCATGGAGGCGAAGTTATATATGGAATCCTTGCTAAATGTATTTTATTTGCTTATGGCTATTTATGGTTGGTACTCTTGGTCAGGTAAAAAGGGATATGTGACGGGCTTGAATATTTCAGTATGGACCTTTAAAACTCATATTTTTGCTAGCGTAGTAATAATCCTACTTTCCATTTCCAGCGGTTATATTTTGTCAATATACAGTGATGCTATATATCCTTACCTGGACTCTATGACAACTTATTTTTCAATCTGGGCGACGTATTTAATAGCTCGCAAAGTACTTGAAAACTGGTGGTATTGGTTGGTAATTGATTTATTTTCCATGGCGATCTATTGGTCTCGTGATCTGGAAGCCACTGCATTATTATTTGCTGCTTATATTGTGCTTATTCCTTTTGGTATGGTGGCCTGGAAACGCAGTTATAAAGAACAGATGATCTGATGGAATTAGACACATTATTGGCTTTACTGCCAAATACAATCTCAAATAAAGTTAAATCCATTCAACCATTGGCGGGTTTAACGAACCAGTCATTCAAATTGATAACAAATAATCATTCTTATGTTTTAAGGATCAATGCAAAGCATACTGAAGCTTTCAAAATTGATCGAAATAGAGAATTAAAGATATTAGAAAATGCCGTCAAAGCAGGTATTGCTCCTGAAATAATATTTAAAGATAACGTGAATAGTATTCTGGTTACTTTATTTATAGATAAAGAACCATGGGTTGAAAAAGACTTTCAGGATCGAGAAAAATTAAAATTATTGGCTCGGCTTTTTCGTAAAACTCATTCCTTACCAAAAGCCGATTCACCTTTTGAACCAAAGGTTATAGCAAATAATTATTTTTCTAATTTACAATCAGAACTTCAATATATTGATTTTGGAAAAAAATGTGTAGCATTTATTGAGCAATATGGATCAATTGAAACACAATGTTGTTGTCATAATGATGTCGTAGCTTCGAATATTATTGGATTTAAGCCATTATTTTTAATTGATTGGGAGTACGCGAGTGATAATAACCCAATATTTGATATTGCCTCGCTGAGTTGTTGTCATAGACTGAAAAAATCTCTGGAGCAAACTATTTTGGATGAATATTTTGATGGTCATACAAATGATCAGTATGAAGAATTATTGATGCAGAAAAGATTATATGATGCTCTTTATTGGTTATGGCTCGCCTCTCGACATATTGTAAGCCCCAACAATAATCAGATAAAATTACTCAAAGAAATCCAGTCCAGGTTAGATTTCGATTAAAAATGTACCTTTCTCGGTGATTTTTATGGGTACTTTTACCAGTGGTTTCTCAGTTCTCTAAGCTTGAGAAAAACTGTCTCTGGCGACGGTTGTGAGTCAAGGTCATTGAATGATTCGCGTAATTTTTCAATAATACTGGGATTTTGAAGGCGAAAGAAAGCATTGAAATTTTTTTCTTGCTCAATATTAGTAACAATAGTGGTTGGGTCTTTATCTTTGTTTTCATGTAGTAATTTTTTTGCAAATTCATTTTGAGGTTCTCTGTCAAGAGTGAATTCTAAGTTATTAACTAGGTAGTCATGACCGGGAAAAATTTGTGTATTCAATGGCAGTTTATCCAATTGATCTGCAAACGTTTTATAAAGCTCTTGTGGGTCTCCTCCATGATGACAATTGCCCGCACCTGCATTAAAAAGTGTATCTCCACTAAAAAGAGCTGGAGTCTCGGTATGAGAGAGCAAGCAAATATGACTCATTGTGTGCCCTGGGGTATCCAGGCACTCTAATTCAATTGATTGACCTACTTTGATGATCTCTCCATGCTTTACTCCTCTATCGATATTGGGAATTAAGTCTTTTGCGTTTTCATGAGCAATTATTTTTGCGGAAGTAGCATCAGTAACTTCCTTATTTCCACCAATATGATCCCAATGATCATGAGTATTTAAAATCTGTGTAATATTCCAGTGATTTTTATTAGCAATGCTTAAGCATTGTTGATGATCAAGTGGGTCAATGGCTAGAGCTTCTCCAGTATCAGGACAGACAATTAAATAATTAAAATTTCTATAGGCATTGCCCGTCCATATTTTCTTTATGATCATGTTAGCCCTTTATTTAATTGATATGTGAATCGGAAGAATAAGTTTAATCTGATACTAATTTATGCTTAGATTAAGGTCAAAATTAACCGATAGATAGATTTATTTCAAATAATGTTCAGCATGAAAAAGGTAAAAGATGAGTCATTTGTTCCTAATTAGGCATGGCCAAGCTAGTTTCTTATCAGATAATTATGATCAACTCTCAGAGAAAGGGAGGCAGCAAGCAAAAGTATTAGGCGAGCAATTAGCATCAAAAAAGATTATTTTTGATACGGTGTATTCTGGTGATTTAGTTAGACAGGTAGATACTGCTGAGATCGTAGCTAATTTCTATGCGAAAAAGAAAATTCCATTTCCTGAACTTCAAACAAACTTGGGTTTGAATGAATATCCTGCTGAGGAAATCATGACCACGCTTGGAAAGCATTTGATCGATAGTGACAAAGATGCAGCTGAGCTTTTTGAGAATTGCAATAATGCTACTGAAGAGTCTGATCGTCATCGGTACTTTCAAAAATTATTTGAAATAATTTTAGAATATTGGGTTCAAGGGCATGGTGAAGGTATTGGGCTATCAATTTCATGGATGGATTGGAGTAATAAGGTAAGGGATACGCTGCGGCGCATAATGATGGAGGCAGGAAAAAGTGAATTGATAGGTGTATTTACCTCCGGTGGACCTATCGGTGTTAGCGTGCAAACTGCACTTGATTCTCCACAGATAAAAGCGGCTGAATTAAACTGGCGTATTTATAATTCATCTATCACCAAGTATACATTCTCAGGTTCACGCTTCTCATTAGATCAGTTTAATGATGTTTCGCATTTGCCAGACGAATTACTAACATATCGTTGAGAAAATATTCTGTTTGGTAGAATTTTTTATTAATAATTGAAATTTTTGTTTACTTATAACTTTCTTAACCACTTACTGATATTTTCTCCGATTTCATTTGCCGAATCTTCCTGTAAAAAATGCTTTCCTGGGACAGTTACTTCTGTTTGATTCTTCCAGGTTCGACAATATTCTCGTTGTTTTCCGACTAAAATGGAACCAGGTTCAGCGTTGATAAATAATTTTGGTATATCTGATTTTTCAAGCCATTTGGCATACCTAGAGACAATTTTATTAACATTTCCTGGGGAACCATCAATGGGAATCTCTCTAGGCCAACTTAAAGTAGGCCGGCGATCTTCACCTGGTCTAAGAAAAGGCTCACGATAAATTGCCATTTCTTCTGGGTTTAATTCTCTGATGATAGAATTAGGAAGAACGCCTTCCACGAAGAAATTTTTATTTAAGATTAATTCCTCTCCAGCGTTGGATCGGAACGCTTTAAATATATTAGTTGCAGAATCAGGCCATTCACTCCATTTGACCGGCCTGACAAGTGCCTCCATATAGACAATTCCCCTCACGGCACTAGGGTTAAGGAAGGCCCAATCAAAACCCAATGCTGAGCCCCAATCATGGATCACTAAAGTAACATTCTTGTTTACCTCTAATTGTTCCCAGGCTTTGAACAAATACTCTCTTTGCTCTTCATAAAGATATTTATTTGGCCCGGATTGATCCAATTTTTCAGAATCTCCCATGCCTATCAAATCTATTGCTATACAGCGTCCTTGTTTAGAGAGATGAGGCATAATATTTCGCCATAAATAAGATGAAGTTGGATTGCCATGTTGGAATACAATAGGATCGCCATGACCCATCTCGATATACGCCATTTTTTTATTATTCACTGTAATAAATTTTTTTCTTGGTTTTGTGTTTATCATCATTTCGAATCCATTTTTTGATTGATTCTGTCGTGAATAATATTGATTAGTCTGCTAAATTACTCATAACTATTTTAAAGGCTTATTTTATCATGAATAATTATCGCCACACCGATTACTGGAATGCAAATCTTAAATTGCTCTTGAGATGTATGTTGATTTGGTTCTTCTCTTCATATGGTATGGGCATTCTATTTGTTGATTATTTGAATGAGATTCATATCGGAGGTTTTAAATTGGGTTTCTGGTTTGCACAGCAAGGTTCCATTTATGTATTTGTGTGTCTGATCTTTTACTATGCCTGGAGTATGAATAAAATCGATAGAAAATTTGATGTGAATGAGGAATAAATGCCAATCATGGATCTAAAGACACTCACATATCTTGTAGTTGGAGCTACATTCGTACTTTACATAGCGATTGCTATTTGGTCTCGTGCCGGCACGACTGGTGAGTTTTATATAGCTGGAAAGGCTGTTTCACCTCTCGCCAATGGGATGGCTACTGCAGCAGATTGGATGAGCGCTGCCTCATTTATCTCTATGGCAGGGCTTATTGCTTTTTCTGGTTATGATGCTTCAGTTTATCTTATGGGGTGGACGGGTGGTTACGTTCTGTTAGCTCTATTTATTGCTCCTTATTTACGCAAATTTGGCAAATTCACGGTTCCAGAATTTATTGGTGAACGCTATTACTCTAAAACAGCTAAGATTGTGGCAGTTCTATGCCTCATCTTTATCTCTTTTACTTATGTTGCCGGTCAAATGCGAGGTGTAGGAATTGTATTTTCTCGTTTTCTTGAAGTGGATGTTTCAGTTGGATTATTGATTGGTATGAGTGTGGTATTTGTTTATGCGGTTTTAGGAGGCATGAAAGGTATTACTTATACCCAAGTTGCTCAATATTGTGTGTTGATTTTTGCCTATACAGTCCCGGCGATATTTATTGCACTTCAAATAACGGATAACCCCATTCCTCAGCTGGCATTTGGGAGTAATATTAGTGGAACGAGTTTTGGATTATTGGATAAATTGGATGAGATTGTCATAGCGTTGGGCTTTAATGAGTATACTTCGGGACTGAAAAGTAAAACGGATATTTTTTGTATTACCTTAGCCTTGATGGTTGGTACAGCTGGTTTACCGCATGTCATTGTTAGGTTTTTCACTGTACCCACTGTTAAGGATGCACGCACATCAGCTGGATTTGCTTTATTGTTTATTGCAATTCTATATACAACTGCACCAGCAGTTGGCTCAATGGCCCGTTATAATCTTATGAATACTGTTCAACCTGGTGAGATTGGAACCTCAGAAGGCAATCTATTGTATGAAAATCGTCCTGATTGGATGATTAGATGGCAGCAAACTGGTTTGGTGGAATTTGAAGACAAAAACAATGATGGCAGGATTCAATTTTACAATGATCAGAACCCGGAATTTATTGATAAAGCATCGGATTATGGGTGGCAAGGTAATGAGTTAACAGTTGATCGTGACATCATAGTCTTAGCGAATCCAGAAATAGCTGGATTACCGAATTGGGTTATTGCGCTGGTTGCCGCAGGAGGTATAGCAGCAGCCCTTTCAACAGCTGCTGGCCTGCTGCTTGTCATCTCATCATCTATTTCGCATGATATTGTTAAAGGTGTAATTAATCCGAATATTTCAGAAAAAAATGAATTAATTGTTGGCAGAATAGCAGCAGCTGTGGCTATTTTGATTGCAGGTTATTTAGGTTTTGACCCACCTGGTTGGGTTGCAGAAGTTGTTGCTTTTGCATTTGGCTTAGCTGCAGCCTCATTATTTCCAGTAATATTCTTAGGTATATTTTATAAGAGAATAAATAAATATGGTGCTATAGCTGGCATGCTTGCTGGACTGTTTTTTACTTATGGATATATTGAGTATTTCAAAGGTTTATTCTTGAAGTGGATGGGATCGCCCTGGGGTGAGAATATTGCTTCAAATTGGCTGTTTGGAATATCTCCAGAAGGAATTGGTGTTATTGGTATGTTATTAAATGCAATGGTTGCTATCGGTATTTCTCATATGACAGAAAAACCGCCACAAGAAGTATTCGATTTAGTTGATCGTATAAGAGTTCCCAGAGCGGATTAGTTTTTCTAGATCAACTAGCCAGAACTTCTTGAAATTTCCTAAGTCCTTCTTTTACAGCTTTTCGTCCGTAACCAATTCTGAAATGATTGCTGGGTGATGGTCCATTAGCGGAATCATAAATACTTCCTGGTAACAACATAATACCGTGCTCTTTAATTAGACGTTCACAAAATGCCATTACTCCTTCAGAGCCAAGATATTTCGGATAACCGATGCACCCTCCATCGGGTTCATTCCATTCAAATAGATCTCTATTTTGAGCAAAAAATGGATTAAGTAATTTTAAATTATCGTCGATAATTTTATGATTGCGAGACAAGATATCAGCGCTTGCTTGTAAAGCAATTACTGCTAGAAATTCACTGGGTGAAGAGTTGCAGATTGATAGATAGTGTTTCATTTTTTCCATTTGATGTAATAAATTAAGATCCTGAGAAGCTATCCAGCCAATTCGTAAGCCAGGTAACCCATAGGACTTTGACATTACATTTAAAGATAAGCCTTTTTCATATAAATCAGCTACTTGCGGTAATCTTATGTTATTACTTCTCTCCATCAGTCGATACACTTCATCGCTAAATAAATAAATTCCTCGTTGTCTTGCTATGTCAATTAAGTCATTGAGTGTTTGTTTTGAAATGACTTTACCGGTTGGATTATGCGGGAAATTAATTGAAATTAGGCGCGTGTTTGGTCGAATGGCATCTTTGATTTTTTGTACATCTAGATTCCAATTATTACCTGCTTCGAGACCTATTCCCGATACATCACAAATTGAAGCAGGAATAGTTTCGGACGATTGGTAATTTGGTGTAATGATGATGGCGTGATCGTCTTTTTTGAGAATACAATGCATAGCCACATATAGACCTTCTTCTGCCCCGGCAAAAGCTAAAATATTTTCTGATGATAGTTTTGAATAACTATTAGCCACTGCCGACCTTAATTTTGGAGACCCGCAGGTTTCAATATATTTGAAGTTTAATTGATTCCAGTCTTCTTTATCTTGCTCAGTACCTAAATTTAGTAAATCTTGCAGTGTCATCGATTCCATATCTGATGCGCACATATGATATTTAGCATTGAATTCCCATTTTGAGAAAAATGTCTCCAACTTAAAATCAGGTAAAACAGGCATTTTTTATTATCTCCATCATGTTTTTTATTGCACTATTTTGACAGAATCTTATCACCATTTCTTCATGGCTGTGTCGCAATAAGTAAAAACTAGATCAAGTATACTTTAACTACTGCGAATAACGTGTTTAGATAAGCCCTCATTCAGGAGAAAATTATGTTAGCAGTTATGTTCAATATCTTCGTTTTCGCCATATTGATACTCTTCATTGCACGTCAAATGAAATCTGGTTTAACTTTATCAAAACAAATCCTTATTGGATTGGCTCTCGGAGTATTTTTTGGTCTAGCTTTGCAGTTTTTGTATGCTGGTAGAAATGAAATTATACAAGATACGCTTGTATGGACTAACGTAATTGGTTCCAGTTATGTGAATTTATTGCGAATGGTGATTATGCCGTTAGTATTAACGATGATGATCGCAGCAGTCGTTAAAATGAGAGATTTAGCCTCATTAGGTAAGGTTGGTTTTTCTGTAGTATTGATATTATTAGGAACAACAATGCTCTCAGCCCTAGTGGGTGTGGGTATTTCTAATCTATTTGGTTTATCGATGGATGGATTGACTGAAGGAGCAAGAGAGCTTTCTCGAGCAGATTCATTGATATCTCGACAAGAATCAATTGCTAGTTTGGGTTTGGCAGATATGTTGGTGCGATTTGTTCCTTCTAATATTTTTTCAGATCTGACTGGAGCCAGACCAACTTCAGTAATTGCTGTGGTTATCTTTGGGATTCTTTTTGGTATCGCGGCACTAATGGTAGCAAAAGAAGATCAGGAGAGGGCTGCACCTATCATCTCTTTTGTTGAAACAGCGCAAGCCATTATTATGAAGCTTGTTCGTATGATTATGTTACTGACCCCATATGGTATTTTAGCTTTGATGACTAAAGTGGTTGCCGGATCAAATGTTGGTGATATTCTTGATTTGATAAATTTTGTATTGGCATCCTATGTAGCGATTGCTCTCATGTTCTTAGTGCATGCTTTACTCCTAAGAATGAATGGTGTAAATGTTCTCCAATATTTCAAGAATATCTGGCCTGTGTTGACCTTTGCATTTACTTCCAGGAGCTCTGCTGCGACCATTCCATTGAATGTTGAGACGCAGGTAGAAAAATTACATGTCCCTCAGGCGATTGCTAATCTCTCTGCAACACTCGGTTCAACAATTGGTCAAAATGGTTGTGCTGGAATATATCCTGCAATGTTAGCGGCAATGATCGCCCCTTCAATGGGTGTTAACCCGATGGATCCTATGTTTATTATGACACTAGTGATGATTGTTACCATTAGCTCATTTGGAATAGCGGGGGTAGGAGGTGGCGCTACATTTGCAGCATTGGTGGTATTACCTGCAATGGGCTTCCCAGTCGTTTTGGTAGCGCTATTGATATCAATAGAACCGCTTATTGATATGGCGAGGACCGCATTGAATGTGAATGGCTCGATGATGGCAGGAGTTATTACGGGGCGTATTTTGACAGTCGAAGAAATCGATACAGAAATATTGGCAGCAGAAAATACATAAATTATTTTCTAATGAAGCACGATTCAATCACATATAAATTTAGCAGGAGATTTTGATGATTGATGCTAATGCAATATTTTCAGCAGAGATCTTATTAAACTGTAAAGATTTTACTAAAAATTTGGTTTTTTTTACTGAAAAAGTTGGTTTTAAACTAACGATGATTTTTCCAGCTGATTCTCCGCGTACCGCGATATTATTGGGTTATGGTCTGACAATTCGTCTACAAAAAAGTGATATTGATACCGATCTCTCAATTCATCTGATAAGTGATGATGATTATTTCTTATCGAGAAGTGAAGACATGTTAAAAGCACCCAATGGAGCTCAATTATATTTTAAACGCAATGAAATAAAATGTGACGATGATTTAGTTATGCCCCCTCTCTATGAAAAGATGGTTATTCAGCGAATAGGAGATGGAAGTGAATGGGTTGATGGCCGGGCTGGTATGCAATATCGAGATCTGATACCTAATCGTTTAGGTGGTCGCTTTATAGCTTCACACATTCGCATTATTGAGGGCGGTCCAGTTCCTGACTATGTGCATCATCATCATATTCGTTTTCAAATGATTTATTGTTATAAGGGTTGGGTTAAAGCTGTTTATGAAGATCAAGGGGAGCCATTTATAATGAATGCTGGTGATTGTGTTCTTCAGCCCCCTCATATCAGACATCAGGTACTCGAATGCTCTGATCATTTCGAAGTGATTGAGATTGGCTGTCCAGCTGAGCATAAAACGTTAGTTGATCACGCCATGGAATTACCTACATCGACTATTCGATCAGATCGGAAATTTAATGGCCAAAAGTTTGTTTTTCATAAAAAAAGTGAAGCCTTAGAAATATTCACTCGTAAGGACGGGTTTAATGTCAGGGATACTGGTATTCATGATGCTACTGATGGTGAGGCTACAGTTAATGCATTAACTCCCTCTGATGAGATCGATCATCAAATGATGACACATAATGCTGAATTTCTCTTTTTAGTAGTTCTATCGGGAAGTATATCTATTGAAATTAAAGAGCAACCATTGAGTTTAGAAGAAGGAGATGCATGCTCTATTCCAATTAATACCACTTTTCGTTTTATAGAGTCATCCAGTGATCTTGAGCTGCTTGAGATTGCATTGCCCGGGAATTATGAAAAACGAGCTGTTCTTCAACAGCCTAATTAGTTAAAAAGCAGATCAATCAATACTATTCCAATTGCGATTGGTGCGATAAACCGATTGGTAAAGCGCCAGTAGATTCGCCAGTTAGAGGTATCTTGAGAAAATTGTTCTTCTAGGACTGAATTTTTTATTACCCATCCAGAAAAAGCTGCAATCAATAATGCATTGATCGGGAGCAGTAAATTAGCGACAGTAAAATCAATAATGCCAAAGAAATTTCGATCAATATTAAGAAAAGATAATGGTTTGATATCGGCCATGGTGCTGAAAGATAATACTGATCCAAGAGCAAATACCCAGATTGTGAAACCTGTAATAATACTTAAGAGTCTTCGCTTACCGGGGTATTTTTCTTCAAGCCAAGAAACTATCGGTTCCAACATTCCCATCGTGGATGTATAAGCGGCGAAAATTAATAGCACAAAAAATACAATACCTATCAGATGGCCGCCAGGCATATTACCAAAAGCAATCGGCAAGGTGATAAAAATTAGACTAGGGCCTTCACCTGGATTTAGATTATTTGCAAATACGATTGGGAAAATAGCTAAACCTGCTAACAGAGCGATCAGAGTATCTCCGATGCAGACAATTGCAGCGGATTCTTTAATTGAGTAATCATTTGGCATATATGCACCGTAGGTCATAATTAGACCTGTTCCTATTGCGAGGGAAAATAATGCCTGACCGAGAGCCATCAAAACTGATTGACCATTAATTTTACTAAAATCTGGCTTAAAGAGGAATTCCACTGCTTTTAGAAATTCACCCTGAATCATACCGTAGATCACTAAAATTATGATCAACACGAATAATAATGGCATTAAAATTTTAGACATTTTAGCGATTCCGTTATTCACGCCTTTAGCAATAACCCAAACAGTCATTGAAATGAATAAACCGCTAAGAAAGATCTGTAATGTTGAATGGCTCGTTCGTTCACTAAAGAGTTGTGCCGAACTATTACCATCAATCATATTAAATGAATTCATTAAAGCCAGGTACAGATAGTCAATTGCCCAGGCACAAACCACGACATAATAACTGAACCCTAAGAAAGGCAATAAAACACTCATCCAACCGATAGATTTCCATAACGAATTCGCGTTGTGAGAATTTACAAGCTCTCTCATTGAATTCAAGGGACTTTTATGACATTTTCTACCAATAAGTAATTCGCTAGATAGGATGGGTAAACCGAGTAAAAAAACAAAGGCTAAATAGATTAAAACAAAACCACCACCACCGTTCTCACCAGCAATATAAGGGAATCGCCAAAGATTTCCTAGACCTACAGCGCCACCAACTGTCGCTAATAGAAAAGCGGGTTTATTTGACCAAGTTGTATAGGCATCATTACTCATAGATTAATTTTTATGTTGATTATAAGTTGTGGATAACTCATTTTTTAAATAATCACCATATATCATCGGATTGAATTTTGCTGGATTTTCTTTATTCACATGGTTCCCAAGAGGTTTAATAGTTGCGTTTACATTGGGATCAAAAAAGAAAGGGCATGAATAGCGTTCCTTATTTGATTTATTTATGACGCGATGTGGGGTAGACATTAAAAAACCATTACTTAATCTATGTAACATATTTCCAACATTTACAACGAAAGTGCCAGGTATTTCAGGAGCATCAAGCCATTCTCCGGATCGTGTTTTTACTTGTAATCCACCGATCTGATCCTGCGAAAGAATCGTTATGCCACCAAAATCACGATGAGGGGCAGATCCAAAAGTATTGTCATAAGAGCTTTGCGATTGAGATGGATAGTAAAGTAACCTCAACCAAATAGTGGGTACCTCAAATAAGGAAATAAATTCAGGCCGAGTGATACCAATTCCTTTAGCAATAATGGAGGTGAGCTTCGCGCATAATTCAGTCATTGCTTCTGCGTATCGAACGGTACGTTCTTTGAAGTGAATTACGTTTTCTGGCCAAATATTTGGCCCTGCTAAATAAGTATTGTTTATAACCTCTAAATCATCTTTTTGTGCGTCACGCATCATAATAAAAGATTCACTTTGATTGGGTATTATTGTATTTGCCAAATCCGAATTAGGTTCGGTTGATGAATTGATTGGAATAAATCCACGATGCAAATGATTTAATTCAATTTTTTGCTTCTCTTTTCGGGGTAACGAATGAAATTCTTTTGAGGCTATAAATATATCATCGATAATTCTTTGATCAATATTGTGATTGACGATGTAACTAAAACCAACGGTCGAATAGGCTTTTATGAAGTTGTCGGCAATTTCCTCAAGATCTTGAGTTTCATTGGATTGCAATTTCCCAATATCAATAATTGGAATTTGATTGGTAATTTTTTTCTCCAAAGTTAAATTTTTTAGCAAATACGATGAGCTTTAATCGTCCACAGCATCAGCCTCAAGAAAGATTACATTTCCTTCATTTTTTGCTTCACCTATGGTTATTTCCTCACCAATCATCAGAGTCATTAAATCTTCGGCCACTTCCATTATTCCATCATAATCAGTCATGCCAAGAAGCTTTTCTCGGGTAGTTTCAGGAGGAATGATATGTGAATATATTCCCATTCTGGGTCGTGCCTGATTGAATACATGTGCAACTTGTGCCGGAGTAGAGTGGACAGACATGCTGACATTAGCGAGTAGCGCTTCTTTTGTGGCTCCTGGGTATGGTATCTGTGTTTCATGTACCAATACATCTACTCCTTTGCTTATGTCGATAATCTCACTACCGGGAAGAGATCGAGTGTCCCCTGAGAACACCACGGATCGACCTTTGTAATCAATGCGATAACCATAGGTGGCACCTTCAAGACCAAGCAATTCTTCTGTTTCGATATTGATCGGAAGGTGAGCTACGTTAAAGGCGGTAATTTTTAGTCCATTTTCATTAAAAAATACCCCTGGATCCACATCAGTAGTAATCAGATCAGAGCCTTCTTTATGAACGTTTGTCATATAGCGATAACGAAGATCCCAATCATAAGCATCTTCAAAATGATTCATGAGTTCGGTGGTTCCTTCTGGACCATATACTTTCATATTGGTCTTTCTTCCAAAAAGCCAGCCAGTTAACCAAAGATTTGGAAGTTCAATTGTATGGTCATAGTGTAGGTGAGTAATTAATACATGATGGATGTCTGTTAATAACTCGAAACCGCCAGCTTCAAAGATTCGTTCGCGCATACCGGGTCCAGCATCCACAAGTATTTTGTATTCTCCTGCTTCGACCAGAATAGATGGTCCATATCGCTTAGCAGATGGTCTTGGAGCGCCTGTACCTAAGAATGTAAGTTTTATTTCATGCTCTTGATCGGCTGAAAAAGATATTTGCATCGTAAAAGCAAGAAAGAAAGAAGTAACTAACAATATTATGGGTTTAACAAACATATTTTCACCTTGTTGTGTAAATTTTTTGATTTTCAATTAATTTTTTCAAAATATTAGTTAGCATCATATTGAAATATGAGTGACTTGCCAATTCTTTGTAATTTTTTCTGATGAATTGAGTTGATTTAACGTATTATGTCGACCATGAATTCAATAATAAATATCAACAATCTCTCCAAAGTTTATGCGGATGGTTTTCAAGCTTTAAATGCAATCAATTTAGATATAAATAAGGGTGAAATCTTTGCTTTATTGGGTCCTAATGGTGCTGGTAAAACCACATTGATTAATATGATTTGTGGTATTGTTAATATTCACCACGGAGAGGTTAAAGTTGCAGGCTTAGATATTATTAAAGATTTCCGTGAAACGCGTTCCATGATTGGCCTTGTTCCTCAAGAGTTAACTTCAGAAACATTTGAAACAGTATGGAGTACGGTCAGTTTCAGTCGCGGTCTTTTTGGCAAACAAGAAGATGCTGCTTATATAGAAAAAGTCTTAAGATCTTTGTCGTTATGGGAAAAAAAAGATAACACTATTCTTACGTTATCTGGCGGAATGAAACGTCGTGTATTAATCGCAAAGGCCTTAGCTCATGAACCTAAAATAATTTTCTTGGATGAACCCACAGCAGGGGTAGATGTTGAATTAAGACAAGATATGTGGGAAGTGGTTAAGCAATTAAAAAATGAGGGCGTAACAATTATATTGACCACGCATTACATTGAAGAAGCGGAGCAGATTGCCGATAGAATAGGAATAATCAATCAAGGTGAATTGATTTTAGTAAAAGACAAAGAAAGTCTAATGTTGGAATTAGGGAAGAAGCACCTGCAAGTAAATTTAATTAACTCTTTGGAAGAGATCCCTAAAGAGCTCATGAATTATCAGATTGAGTTATCTGCGAACAAAAAACAATTAATTTGTACCTATGATAAAGCGGATGATTTTGGTATATCTTCTCTACTAGAACTACTTTCAAATCTAAATATTTCATATTATGACCTTGATACTAAAGAGAGCTCTCTCGAAGAGATCTTTGTGGATCTTGTTAAGCGGAAGCCGAATGAATTATCCAGCAATTAAAGCTATTTATATTTTTGAAATGTCGCGTATGCGTCGTACTTTATTTCAAAGTATTGTTTCACCAGTCATTTCGACTACATTGTACTTTGTGGTTTTTGGCGCCGCGATTGGCTCAAGAATTACCGAAATTGATGGGGTTAGTTACGGTTCTTTTATTGTGCCTGGACTAATCATGCTTTCAATTCTCACTGAGAGCGTTTCAAATGCTTCATTTGGGATTTATTTCCCAAAATTTTCAGGATCAATCTACGAAGTCTTATCTGCACCGGTATCTTATGTTGAAATTACTCTTGGGTATGTGGGTGCGGCGGCATCTAAATCTATTATTGTTGGAATCATTATACTTCTAACAGCAAATTTATTTGTACCGATCCAAGTCGCTCATCCAGTTTGGATGTTTGCTTTTTTAGTATTGACTGCAATAAGTTTTAGTTTGTTGGGTTTTATTTTAGGAATATGGGCCGATAATTGGGAAAAATTAGCAATTGCGCCTGCTTTGATAATTACTCCACTTGCTTTTCTTGGTGGCAGTTTTTACTCCATATCAATGCTGCCTCCTTTTTGGCAAAAAGTTACATTATTGAATCCTGTGGTATACCTAATCAGTGGCTTTCGATGGAGTTTCTATGAAAATGCCGATGTGAGTGTCTATGTTAGTATTGCAATGATAGGAGTATTTTTATTGATTTGTTTAATATTGATTTGGTTAATTTTTAAAACAGGATATAGATTGCGAGTATAAATTAAAAGAATGAATAAAAAGAAAACCATAGCACGTCGA